>NZ_JBYSYC010000129.1:0-881 GCF_058782875.1 Cupriavidus sp. FW305-F7
GCGATGAGCGACGAGTCCATCATCGTCAAGAACCAGGGCACCATCTTCCTGGGCGGCCCGCCGCTGGTGAAGGCCGCCACGGGCGAGGAAGTCAGCGCCGAAGACCTGGGCGGCGCCGACGTGCATACGCGCCTGTCGGGCGTGGCTGACTACTTTGCGCAGAACGACCATCACGCGCTGAGCCTGGCGCGCAATATCGTGCAGCACCTGAACCGCCGCAAGCCGGACCAGATCCGCCTGCACGAGCCAGTCGAGCCGCTGTATCCGGTGCAAGAGCTCTATGGCGTGATCCCGACCGATACGCGCAAGCCCTATGACGTGCGCGAGGTGATCGCGCGCCTGGTCGACGGCTCCGAGTTCGACGAGTTCAAGGCGCGCTACGGCACCACGCTGGTGTGCGGCTTCGCGCGCATCTGGGGCTACCCGGTCGGCATCATCGCCAACAACGGCATCCTGTTCTCCGAGTCCGCGCTCAAGGGCGCGCACTTCATCGAGCTGTGCTGCCAGCGCAAGATCCCGCTGGTCTTCCTGCAGAACATCACCGGCTTCATGGTCGGGCGCAAGTACGAGAACGAAGGCATTGCCCGCAACGGCGCCAAGATGGTGACCGCGGTCGCCACCGCGCAAGTGCCCAAGTTCACGGTGATCATCGGCGGCTCGTTCGGCGCCGGCAACTACGGCATGTGCGGGCGCGCCTATTCGCCGCGCTTCCTGTGGATGTGGCCGAACGCGCGCATCTCGGTGATGGGCGGCGAACAAGCCGCCAGCGTGCTAGCCACGGTGCGCCGCGACGGCATCGAGGGCAAGGGTGGCAAGTGGAGCGCGCAGGAGGAAGAGGCGTTCAAGCAGCCGATCCGCGACCAGTACGAGCACCAGGGCCA
>NZ_JBYSYC010000130.1:0-844 GCF_058782875.1 Cupriavidus sp. FW305-F7
CATCCATTCCGGCACGGTCAACGCGACATGCGAGCAGTACGCGAAATCGCGCAGCCAGCATCGCCGTCCTTACTTGCGATACCGCGGTAGGAAGAGCCTTGGATGGGTGCCCATGAAGGGCCGCGATTTGAAACGAGAGGGCGAGGCGTTTCGCTTTGCCGGGCATACCTTCCGCGTTTTCAATAGTCGCCTGTTGCCCGAAGGCAAGGTCAGGGACGGCAGCAACTTTGCGCAGGATTCGCGCGGGAACTGGTTTCTCAACATCGTGATAGAAGTTGCTGATATGCCGGCACGCCCGATTCAAACTGGCGTCGGCATCGATCTTGGTTTGAAGGACTTCGCGACGCTTTCGACCGGCGAGAAGCTCCCCAATGACCGGTTTGGCCGGCATGCCGCCGAACGACTGGCGAAGGCGCAGCGTGCGCGAAAGCACAAGCGGCATATTGCCAAGCTGCATGCCAAGGTGGCGAATGCCCGCGCCGACTTCCAGCACAAGCTTGCGCTCGAGCTCGTCCGGCGCTTCGATTACATCGCGGTCGGCAACGTGTCGGCTTTGAAACTCGCCAAAACCAAGATGGCGAAGAGCGTCTACGACGCATCCTGGTCGTCCTTCCGGGACAAGCTCCGCTACAAAGCGATTGCGCACGGAGCCACGTTTGAGGAAGTGAACGAAAGCGGTTCTACCCAGTCCTGTTCGGCGTGCGGTTCGAAGGACAGCACGACGCGGCCGAAAGGTATCGCAGGACTGCGAATAAGAGAGTGGACCTGCAGTAGATGTGGTGTCGTGCATGACCGTGATACCAATGCTGCGTTAAACATTCTCCGATGCGGACGTGCATCGCCA
>NZ_JBYSYC010000131.1:0-805 GCF_058782875.1 Cupriavidus sp. FW305-F7
TCCATGTCTGGCTCCGTGTCCTCAGTGACGTGTGGTGCTGCCGTAGATCGTATTTAACTACATTCGGTAGAAAAAATCTATACGCTTCGTACATTTCGGTGCTAGCATATGAACACGGCGATGCAATGATGGCGGCCACCCGGGACCAGCCTCACTGCATGTCTTCTTCGCAGGCAGATACGCCCGCAAAATCACATATGGCGTGGCAAGGAGATGCAATGACGCAGCAACAGAGAATTGCGGTAATCGGAGGGGGGATGGGCGGCCTCACGGCTGGAGTCCTTCTGCAGCGCGCAGGTTTCGAAGCGACCGTGTACGAGCAGGCAAAGCAGCTCGCTCGTATCGGCGCAGGGATCAATATCTACCCGAACGGCATGCATGTGCTGCGCGCCACCGGGGTAGTTGATCACCTGCTTGCCATCGGACAAACGCCCGCGACATGGTTCAGCCGGGTCTGGGATACCGGCGAATTGCTGTACTCCCAACCGGAGGCGGCGTGGCACAAGAAGTATGGTGAGCCTCACATTATCCTCCACCGCGGCGATCTGCAGCGCTCGCTCGCGAGCCAGTTGCGACCGGGCTCGATCCAGTTCGACAAGCACCTGGTCGGCATCGAGGAAGTCGGCGATGCCCTGAAGGCGACTTTTGCTGACGGAAGCAGCGTGGAAGCTGACGTCATTATCGGCGCCGACGGCGTCAATTCACGGGTCCGTGAGCTGCTGCTGGGGCCACAGCCGCCCAAGTACTCGGGCTTTGTCGCCTATCGCTCTGTCTTCCCGGCATCTCGGCTCAGCCGGCCACTGGA
>NZ_JBYSYC010000132.1:0-760 GCF_058782875.1 Cupriavidus sp. FW305-F7
TTGTTAGGCCCAAATAGTAATGTCGTACTTGAGCCAAATAGAAATGTCGTACCCCCTTGCCAAGGCTGGCATGCTGGCGGCTTTCCGTCTGTCCGAGACCGGAGGCCGCGATGCGCAAGCCCGAGACCATCACAATGACTATGCGCGAACTCGATCGGCTCAAGGTGATTCAGGCCGTGGTCGATCATGGCCTGTCGGTATGGCGCGCGGCCGAGAAGCTCGGCTTATCACGGCGTCAGGTGGAACGTCTGGTACTACGCTACCGTGAGGACGGTCCCGTCGGCTTGGGCTCGCGCAAGCGTGGTCGTGACAGCAACCGCCAGCTCCCGCCCGGGCTGGAATCCCGTGTCCGGGGCCTGATCCGCGACAGCTACGCCGACTTCGGCCCCACGCTGGCGGCCGAGAAGCTGCGCGAGCGCCATGGCATCAACCTGGCCACGGAAACGGTGCGCCGGATCATGATCGACGCCGGTTTTTGGATCCCCAGGAAGCTGCGCCCGCCCAAGGTGCACCAGCCGCGCAACCGCCGCGCCTGCCTGGGCGAGCTGGTGCAGATCGACGGCAGCGACCACGCCTGGTTCGAGGACCGGGCCCCGGCCTGCACGCTACTGGTGTTTGTCGACGATGCCACCAGTCGGCTGATGCAGTTGCTGTTCGTCCCATCGGAATCCACACCAGCGTACTTCACCGCCACACGCGCCTACATTGAGCGCCACGGCAAGCCGATGGCGTTCTACAGCGACAAGTTCAGTGTCTTCCG
>NZ_JBYSYC010000133.1:0-753 GCF_058782875.1 Cupriavidus sp. FW305-F7
CTGACGCAGGCATTGCGTACCTCACCGAGTACGTCGCGGCTGTTCCTGTATCGCAGCCAGCCCAGCTTGGGCAAAAAGATACGCGAGTTGGTCTGATCAAGCTTGATTTGCTTCTGGTCGGGATAGCGGAAACTGTCGCCCAGACCCTTCTTCTTGAAACGCGGGAAGTCGGCCCGTTTTGCGAAGAAATTTGTGTAGGCCCGCTCCAAGTCCTTGAGCGTCTGTTGAAGAGGATGGACTGGTGCATCGGCCAGCCATGCTGTTTCCGTGCTGTTGCGCCACTCCGTGAGTTGCTTACACAGACCGGCATAGCTGAGCTTCTTTTCGCCTTGATCGTAACGCTGTTTCTGCAACGCCAGCGCCTTGTTATAGACGAACCGGCACGATCCGGCATAACGGCGCATGTTGCGCTGCTGCTCGCCGTTCGGCATCAATTCGTATTTGAAGGCTTGAAGACGCTGCATGGCCCAATCATACTCTTGGCCTATGAGCGACGACAATGACATTCGGCAGAGGACCTGCGCGACATATTTACCGGCGTTTGCGCAGATTTCGAAGCTGAACTGGTGGAGTTCGATGGGGAGGACGATCACGTTCACCTTCTTGTGAACTACCCGCCAAAGGTCGCGGTGTCCGCACTGGTAAACAGCTTGAAAGGGGTATCCAGCCGTATGATCCGAAAGAAGAACTACCCGAGCATCAGCAAGAAGCTATGGGGCGGTGCGCTGTGGTCGCCGTCTTACTTCGCAGGGA
>NZ_JBYSYC010000134.1:0-740 GCF_058782875.1 Cupriavidus sp. FW305-F7
GACCACATCATCGAGATGGCGAAGGAGACCGGTGCCCAGGCCATCCACCCGGGCTACGGCTTCCTGTCCGAGAACGAGGCCTTTGCCGAGGCCTGCGCCGCGGCGGGGCTGGTCTTCATCGGCCCGCCGGCGTCTGCCATCCACGCGATGGGCAGCAAGAGCGCGGCCAAGCAATTGATGGAGAAGGCCGCGGTGCCGTTGGTGCCCGGCTACCACGGGGAGGACCAGGGTCCGGCGCTGCTGCGCCGCGAGGCCGACCGCATCGGCTACCCGGTGCTGCTCAAGGCCAGCGCTGGCGGCGGCGGCAAGGGCATGCGCGTGGTCGAGTCGGGCGATGGCTTCGAGGCCGCGCTGGCCTCGGTCAAGCGCGAGGCCAGCGCCAGCTTTGGCGATGACAAGGTGCTGGTGGAGAAGTACCTGACGCGCCCCCGCCATATCGAGATCCAGGTGTTTGCCGATACCCACGGCAACTGCGTCTACCTGTTCGAGCGCGACTGCTCGGTGCAGCGCCGCCACCAGAAGGTGCTGGAAGAAGCCCCCGCGCCGGGCATGACCGAGGAGCGCCGCCGTGCCATGGGCGAAGCGGCGGTGGCCGCGGCCAAGGCGGTCGGCTATGTCGGCGCCGGCACGGTCGAGTTCATCGCCAACCAGGACGGCTCGTTCTACTTCATGGAGATGAACACGCGCCTGCAGGTGGAGCACCCCGTCACCGAAATGATCACCGGGCAGGACCTGGTCGA
>NZ_JBYSYC010000135.1:0-736 GCF_058782875.1 Cupriavidus sp. FW305-F7
GTACTCAGCGGAGCGTATCGGGCACTGCCCGTTCGGCGGCAGTACATACCCAAGCCGGACGGCAAGCAGCGCCCATTGGGGATTGCCGCACTGGAAGACAAAGTCGTCCAGCGCGCGGTGGTTGAAGTGCTAAATGCGATCTACGAGGAAGACTTTCTCGGTTTCTCGTACGGGTTCCGACCCGGACGCAGTCAGCATGATGCGCTGGACGCGTTGGCAACGGCCATCATCCGCACCCCGGTGAACTGGATTTTAGACGCCGACATCCGGAGTTTCTTTGACTCGGTCAGCCAGGACTGGCTGGTTCGATTCGTGGAGCATCGGATCGGCGACGAGCGCATCATTCGTCTTGTGCGGAAATGGCTCAAGGCGGGCGTTTTGGAGAATGGAGAACTGAGCGTCAGTGAAACAGGTACACCGCAGGGGTCAGTGGCGTCGCCACTGTTCGCGAACGTGTATATGCACTACGTGTTTGATCTCTGGGCCAACCGGTGGCGACGGCGGGAAGCTAAAGGCAACGTCATTATTCTGCGGTACGCAGATGATGTTGTGGTTGGCTTCGAGCACGAAGCTGACGCGCGGCGCTTCTGGGACGCGATGCGACAGAGGCTGGAGGAGTTCTCGCTTGTGCTTCATCCGGACAAGACGAGGTTACTGGAGTTTGGTCGCAACGCAGCGGCCAACCGCCAGCGTCGAGGTCTTGGCCGACCGGAGACCTTCGCCTTCCTGGGTTTCA
>NZ_JBYSYC010000136.1:0-677 GCF_058782875.1 Cupriavidus sp. FW305-F7
GGATCGAAACCCGTGACCGGACCGGAGGCGAACCCCACGCAAACCAGCAGGCCGCGTCGCTTGAGGGAGTCGAGCGAGGCCATGAAGGTGTCCTTGCCCACGCTATCGAAGACCACGGACACGCCCACGCCATCCGTCAGTTCCCGCACGCGCTTGGCCACGTCCTCATGGCTGTAGTTGATCGTGTGATCGCAGCCATGGGCGCGCGCCACTTCCGCCTTTGCCTCGCTCGAGACCGTGCCGATCACCGTCAGGCCCAGCAGCTTCGCCCACTGCGAGACGATCAGGCCGACGCCGCCAGCTGCCGCATGCAGCAGAATCGTGTCGCCCGCCTTGAACGGGTAGATCCGGCGCATCAGGTAGGAGGCTGACAAGCCCCGCATGGTCATCGCCGCGGCAACTTCGCAACTGATTGCCGGCGGCAGCTTGATCAGCGGCGCGGCGGAGATTAGGCGTTCGGTGCTATAGGCGCCGAGCGTGTTGGTGAAGCCCGTATAGGTTACGCGGTCGCCGACCGCCAGGTGGGTAACGCCGGCCCCGACGGCCTCGATCAGGCCTGCGGCTTCGTTACCGATGCCGCTGGGCAGCGGGACCGGATAAGTACCGCTGCGGAAGTATGTGTCAGCAAAGTTCAGTCCTACGGCCACGTGACGGACGCGGACCTCTCCCGGGCCCGG
>NZ_JBYSYC010000137.1:0-667 GCF_058782875.1 Cupriavidus sp. FW305-F7
GATCCACTTAGCGCTTTCTTTCTCGTGGACGGGTCGGGACTTGCGCTGCGCAGCACTACCTTTGGTTGCTTCAGCGCGTGTCCACGTCTTCATGCCCAGCACCCCAAGCGGCAGCCCCTCTGGACTGACTGCCAGCAGGCTGTGCATCAGGAAACCACGCTCATTGCCACCGGTACAGCGACCTAAGCCCTCTGTGGCGTGCAGGTGCGTCAGATTGAATTCGGTCGTATCCTGTATTGCCAGCACCACTGGCAACTGTTCCATGCGGTGCAACGTCTGTGCAATATGCGGCGCCAGCACGCCGTTGGTATCGACCTGATCGTTATCGAAGAAGCGGTAGGCCGCCTTCAGTTCAGCTGGTGACAGGGCCTGGGGGAGCGAAGTGTGTGGACTGATGGCCAGCTGCCGGGCCAGCGCGACCAGTCGCTGCGACAGGCGAGCATCGCCGAGACTCGCCTCTGCGAATTCTTCGCTAGCCCAGTCTGCCGTGTCGTCTCTGATCGCCAATCCGCTGCAACAACATAAATAGGATGGGCGAAAGTTAACACCGCTCAATCCAGTTTACAACCGGATTTGTGGGTAATCCTCAGGCCTAAAGGCAGGGGATTCCCACACCTGGCGATGCACGTCCGCATCGGAGAATGTTTAACGCAGCATTGGTATCACG
>NZ_JBYSYC010000013.1:0-112852 GCF_058782875.1 Cupriavidus sp. FW305-F7
CGCTCACTCTCAGAAAACTGACTGACCAGATCCGAAGACCCAGTCACGTTTTGCTGTGCGAGCACTGTATAACTTGTAAAGCTAAAAGACCGAAGTCTTCCGCATCCGTTATCAAGCGCCCACACTTATCGGTTGTTTGGTTGTTAAAGAACCCGCCCTTTCGGGCACCGCATCCGGCTTTGCCGTTTGCGTCGCTGCGTTTTGTTTGCAGCGGAGAAACGAGACTATAAAGAACTTTCTGCGATTAATCAATCATTTTCGAGAAATTCTTTTATTCTGGAAGGCTCGCTCTTTCGAACCGAGTTAATCCTTGCAAGTCTTTTCCCACCCCCGTTGCGCGGTGCCTTGCGAACGAGGGGGCGAATCTTAATGCCTGGATGCCTGCCTTGCAAGCGTTTTTGAGGAAAACCTGAAAGCGCCTCTTTTGCCACTTAAGTGCCCTCCCCTGCGACCCGAAAGGTGAACACATCGGCGAGCACCGGGACTAGCCCCTAATTCCCGCTCATCTTCCTGCGAAATTCCTCGGCGGTGCCAATCTGCCGGAACAGCGGCCCGCCCGGCGCGAACCTGTCCGCGCTGGCCAGCGGTCCCACCATCACCGGCTCGAAACCCGCATCGCGAACCAGTTGTGCCGCCACCTGCAGCGCCACCTGGTCGTCACCGGCAATCGGCACGGCAATCAGGCCGCCGGGCCGGTGATGTTCACTGGCGAAGTTGGTCGCCCCCATGAAATTAAACGCCCGCACCACACGTGCGCCGCGCAGGTATTTCGCCGTGGTGATGCCAATGCCGTTGCGCTGGGCTTCTTCGGCAATCGCGCCGTCGCGCTGGGGAATGGCATTGGTGGCATCCAGCACGATCTTGCCTGACCATGCCCCGGCATTCTCCTGGCTGAGTTGCGGCAACGCGCCGTAGGGGGTGGCGAGGAACAGCACGTCGGCAAAGGCGATGGCCTCCGCGACCGTGCCCGCCCGAGCCAGCGGGCCGAGGCCGTCGACCAGCGGCTTGAGCGATTCAGGATGACGCGACGAGAACAGGACCGGGTGCCCTGCCTTGACCCAGAGCCCTCCGACCGTCCCGCCGATGCGCCCCGATCCGATTACGCCGATGCGCGCCGGCCCCGCGTGACCCGCGGCGCCCGCTCCCTGAGCGCAGGCGCCCAGCGGCGGAAGGCTCAGCGCCAGGATGGCCAGTGCGCCCACCCGCAACAGCATGCGGCGGCGTTCAGGATCGATGACAACTGCCGGATCTTGCATCGCGCGCTCCTGCGAGGATTGCCTGGCCCTGCGGCCAGTACGCAAGATCTCCTCCTGCACACTGGCCGCCCAAAAAACTCTAGGCGAAAAAACGACCTGCCGGGCAATCCTTGGCACCGCCTGCGCGCTGGATTAGATTAGGTAGCATTTGCGCCACTCTAGGAAGTCTCCATCACAGCCACAGCTGCCCACGCGATGCTGCACGAGAGGGGAACCTCATGGCCTGCGCCCGCCGCCGCACCCGCCCGCCCCGGCATGCGCCAGGCATGGTCGCCATTGCGCTGGTGGCGGCCGCGCCTGTCGCGGCGCAGCAGGCCAGCCAGCCTGACGCGGGCAGGCTGGCGGACCAGGTCCACAACCTGAAGGAGGTCACTGTGGTCGCCCCGACGCCGTTGCCCGGCTTCACCATCGAGCGCCAGGCTTTTCCCGCCAACGTCCAGACCGCCACCGATGGCGACCTGGAACGCGCGAAGTCCGTCAACCTCCCGTCCTTCCTGGCGGAGAACATGACCGGCATCGTGGTCAATGACGCGCAGGGCAATCCGTTCGCGCAGGACATCCTGTATCGCGGCTACCGGCTCTCGCCGACGCTGGGTTCGGCACAAGGGCTGTCGCTATACCTGGACGGCGTGCGCCAGAACGCGGCCCTGGGCGACGTCATCAACTGGGCCGGCATGCCGGAGGCCGCCATCAGCACGGTAACGCTGGTGCCGGGCAGCAACCCGCTGTACGGGCTCAATACGCTGGGCGGCGCGCTTGCGCTGGTCACCAAGTCGGGCGAAACGCACCAGGGCGTGGAGGCCGACCTAAGCATCGGCAGCCATGGCCGAGCGCGGCTCGATGTCAGCACGGGCAAGTCGCTGGGCGACGGCTGGCACGCCTACTTTGGCGGCACCGGCTGGCGTGAGGATGGCTGGCGCGACAGCTCCGACAGCGATCTGGGCAACCTCTTCTTCAAGCTGGGCCGCTCGACCAGCGCCACCCAATGGAGCCTCAGCCTGCTCGGCAGCAACAGCCGGCTGTCGGGCAACGGCCTGACGCCGGATAGCATCTACCGCGCCGACCGAAGCGCCATCTACACCGCGCCCGATGTCACGCGCGCGAAATCGCTGCAGCTGACGCTCAATGGTGCGCACCAGTTCAATGCGCAGGACCAGCTACTGCTAACGGCTTATGTGCGCCGCACGCGCTCGCGCACCAACAGCGGCGATATCCACGACGACTACCTGGACACCCTGCGCGACTGCCAGGGCACCCCCGGCGCCGCAGGCTGCGAAGCGGACGAGGCGCCCGCCAATGCCGTGCTCAACGCCTCCACCGTGAGCGAGACCAGCTATGGCGTGTCTGCGCAGTGGTCGCACGATGGCGAGACGCATCGTTTCGCACTGGGTGCCGCGCTGGACCTGAACCAGTCGCGCTACGCGCAAACGACGCAGTTGGCCAGCTTCGACGCAGCGCGCAGGGCGCTTGGCGATCCCAATGCGCCAGTGGTCACCAATGCTTTGCTGGACGGCCACGACGGCACGGTGGGGCTGTACGCTACCGACACCATCCGACTGCTTCCCCAGACCTTCCTGACGCTGGCCGCCCGCTGGAACGAAGGGCGACGGCATACAGTGCTGGGCGCGCCCACGCCATCGGACGAACGCTTCACGTTCACACGGCTCAACCCGTCGGTGGGCGCATCGCACGCGCTGCTCGACAGCCTGACGATCTTCGGCTCCGCTTCGCAGGGCACACGCATGCCCACGGCGATCGAGCTGGGTTGCGCGGACCCTGCAAATGCCTGCCAGCTTCCTACCGGCCTGCAGGCCGATCCCCCCCTGCGCCAGGTGGTCACGCGCACCTTGGAGCTGGGCGGACGCTGGCAGCCGGCTGACACCACTGAACTGACCCTGGCGCTATACCGCAGCAACAACACCGACGACATCATCTTTCAGCGCTCGCCGTTCAGTCCGCTGGGCTATTTCTCGAACTTCCCGAAGACCCGCAACCAGGGCCTTGAGCTGGGCTTGCGGCAGCGGCTGGGCCGGCTGACGCTGCGCGCCGGCTACGGCTACACGCAAGCGACCTACCAGGCGGACGGCCAGTTGCAGACCCCCTTCGCTGCGCCGGTGGCGGTGCATCCGGGCACGCGCATGGCAGGAATCCCGCTGCACAGCTTCAAGCTCGGCGCAGACTGGCGCGCGACTGCCACCATCAGCGTGGGCGGCGACGTGATCGTATCGTCATCGCGTCCAGTCGCGGGTAACGAGGATGGCGCGCTCAGCGCGCAGAACCCCGGCCTTGCCCGCACCGCTGGCTACCTGCTACTGAACCTGCGCGCCAGCTGGCAGTTCTCGCCGCGCTGGCAACTCTATGGGCGCATCGACAACCTGTTCGACCGCCGCTACGAGACTTACGGACAGGCGGGCTACAACCTGTTCCCGGGCGGCACGCTGCTGTTGCCCGGCGCGGCCGTACCCGTCGAGCGCTTTGTGGCACCGGGCGCGCCCCGGCTGTTCTTGGTCGGCGTGCGTTATGAATGGGGCGGGCCCTGAGCGGGCCGCCATGCATCCGGGCAACGAGGAGAACGTCATGCCTTCGCACCTTCCATCCCGTACGCGACACATGCTGGCCGCTGGCCTCCTGGCGCTGGTGTGCCCGGTCGCCGCCGACGCAGCGCAGGCCTATGTGTCGACCGAAGGCGGCGGCATCGCCGTCATCGACCTGGACCGGCTCGAAGTCATGCCCAGCCTCGCGGCCGGGGGCAAGGGGCCGCGCGGACTGGCTGTGACCACGGATGGCAAATACCTGCTGGCGGCCAACAAGGGCACGGGCGACCTGTCGGTAATTGACCTTGCCACGGGGCAGCTGGTTCGCCGCGTGCCGATCGGACAGAACCCGGAGTTCGTGCGCGTGGCCGGGAACCAGGCCTTCGTCACCTACGAACCGGGCGAGCGCTCCGGCCCGCCCGGGGCCGCGCCGCCCCCATCCGCGAAGGGTAAAAGCGATGACGACAAGCCCCTGCCGGCGGAAATCGCCGTGATCGACCTCAAGGACTGGCGCGTGAACCGTAGGATCCGCAGCGGGCTGGAAACCGAAGGTATTGAGTTCTCGCGCGACGGCAAGCTGATGCTGGTCACCAATGAAGGCGACGACACCGTCACGGTCTATGAGAACGCCAGCGGCAGGCAAGTAAAGCTGCTGCCAATGCCCGCCGGTTCGCGCCCGCGCGGCATCAAGGCAAGCCCGGACGGCAACCGCTATGTGGTGACGCTGGAATCAGCCAATGCCTTCGTCGTGCTCGACGCCACGAACTTCCGCGTGCTGCGCACCGTGCCGACGCGCACGGGTCCCTACGGGGTGGCGTTCGATCGCGCCGGTGAGCGCCTGTTCGTCGCCGCCTCGCGCGCCGACACGCTGCAGGTGTTCGATGCGCAGACCTTCGCGTCGCTGGCCGACATCGCGATAGGCAAGCGCTGCTGGCATTTCAGCTTCACGCCGGACGATGCGCGGCTGCTGGTGGCCTGCGGGCGCTCCAATGCGGTCTATGTCATCGACGCACGCACCTACGAGCCGGTGCGCCAGTTCGACGGGCTGCCGCTGAGCTGGGGCATCGTGACCTATCCCAAGAGCGTGGGTTCGATCGATTCGCCGTAAGCGCAGCGGCGCTACTTCGCCGGTGCCGCTGCGGTCTGGCTGCCCGCCAGCGCGGCGGCCACGTTCTTCGCACCAGCCTGCTCGGCAATCTCGCGCGCAGTCAGCCCGCGATCATCCCGCAACGAGGCATTTGCGCCACGCGAGAGCAGCAACTGGACCACGTCACTCATGTCATAGCCGGCCGCCCACATCAGTGCCGTCAGGCCATGTGCGTAGCGCGCGTTGATATCGACGCCGGCATCGAGCAACTGCCTCACCACCGCCGTGCGGCCCTCTCCCGCTGCGTAGATCATGGCGGTCTTGCTGACGCGGTCGGTGGCGTTCAGCTCGGCATGACGCGCCAGCAGCATCGCGGTGATCTCCTGGTAGCCACCAAACGCAGCCGCCATCAGCGGCGTCACGCCTTGCACGTTCGGCAGGCTGACGTTAGCGCCGTGTTCCACCAGCACACGCGCCATGCCGGTCAGGCCGCGCTTTGATGCCGTCAGCAATGGCGTGTCGCCGATGCGGCTGCGCGAGTCCGGCGCGGCGCCCTGCTTCAGCGCGCCGAGCACCCCGGCCTCGTCCCCGGCGCGCGCCGAAGCCAGCAACCGCGCGTTCAGGCTGATGTCGTCATCGGCAAGTGCCCGAGCTGCAAGCAGGCCAAGCGCGCACACGCACACCATTGAAATCCTTCGCAGATCACGATTCATATCCGGCTCCTCCGATGACAACCGGCGCGATGCATTGCGCAAGACGGGTACCGCAACGCAAGGCAATTCCCGGTGTCTTCTGCTTACCCGCCCGCTAAGTCTGGTGCGCAGGAAGCACAAATTCAAGCGGCCTTTTCATGCTGCGATGCATCGGTTCAACGATGTCCTTGCAGTGCAGAAAGCCGCGCTGCATGTGCTTGTTGTTTTGCTTGGGTTCTTGCCTATACTGCACTTCACCTCGGGGCCGCTTCGACGCGCGGCAGGGCCTGCTTTGCCTCGCCACGATACGCATCGGCTTGTGCGTGTCGCTCACCCAAGCGGCCAGGTCGACAAGAATCGAATAAGGAGCGCCCCATGCTCTCATTCTCTCGCCTCTCCCGGCACACCCTCCCCTTGCTGTTCCTCGCCTTCCATGCATCCGCCGCGCTCGCCGCCGAGGATATCCAGGGCAGCGCGACCACGCCAGGCGCGCCTATGTCCAGTGCGCTGCGCCCGGTCACCCAGGCACAGTTGGATGCTGCAGGCACCAACGGCAACGACTGGCTGCACTCCAACGGGTCGTACGTGCAGATGCGCTACCATCCAGCGGCGCAGATCAACACGAAGAACGTCGCCAGGCTGCGCCCCGCCTTCATCTTCCAGACGGCAGTGATGGAGTCGATGGAGACTGCGCCGATCGTCGTAAACGGGGTCATGTTCCTGACGACTTCCTACAACCACGTCTATGCCATCGACGCGGTGACGGGGAAGGAGTTCTGGCACTACAAGCACAAGATGGGACCGGTCACCACGTTCTGCTGCGGGCCTAACAACCGTGGCGTGGCAATCAGCGGCGATCGCCTCTACATGGGCACGCTCGATGCCAAGCTGGTCGCGCTTGATGCCAGGACCGGCAAGCTGCTGTGGGAAACCCAGATCGCTGACCCGGAACTCGGCTACTCCGAGACCATGGCGCCGGTGGTCGTCGACGACAAGGTCCTGATCGGCACCAATGGCGGCGAATACGGCATCCGCGGCTTCGTCAAGGCGTTCAGCACGACCGACGGCAAGCTGCTGTGGACCTTCCACACCATCCCCGAGAAGGGCCATGAAGGGGTGTGGGCCACCAAGGACGCCACCGGGCGCGACATGAAGCGCGACATCGCCGCCGAGAAGAAGATGCTGGCCGACAAGGGCGGCGACTTCTACAAGACGCTTGGTGGTGGCGTGTGGATGGCCCCGGCGGTCGACCGCGCCAACAAGCTGGCGATCTTCGTGGTGGGCAATCCGTCGCCCGACCTGTACGGCGCGATCCGTCCCGGAGACAACCTGTACACCGATTCCCTGGTCGCGGTCGACCTGAACACCGGCGCCTACAAGTGGCACTCGCAATATATCGCCCATGACGTGTGGGACCTGGATGCAGCCAGTCCGCCGATCCTCGTCGACGTGCGCGATGAAAAAGGCCAGATGATCCCGGGCGTCATCCACGGCGGCAAGACCGGGCACGTCTATGTGCACGACCGCCGCGACGGCCGACTGATCCGCTTCTCGCAGGCAATGATCCCGCAGGAGAACATGTGGACCCTGCCCACCCCGCAAGGTGCGCGCATGCTGCCGGGCGCCAACGGGGGAGTGGAATGGTCGCCGATGGCGTTCAACCCCAAGATGCGGCTTGCCTATGCCGCCAACCTGCATCAGCCAATGACCTACCAGGTCGAAGATGTCCCCTATCCAGGCGGCAAGCTGTGGCTGGGCGGCGCCTTCAAGGTCATCCCGAGCGAGCAGCAGTGGGGCAAGCTCTCGGCGGTCAATATCGATAGCGGCAAGGTGGCGTGGGATTACAAGACCGAGCAGCCGCTGATCGGCGGCGTGCTGGCAACGGCCGGCGGCCTCGTCTTCACTGGCGAAGGCAACGGCCTGTTCAAGGCATTCGATGCGGCCAACGGCAAGATGCTGTGGCAGTTCCAGTGCGGGGCCGGCGTGAATTCGCCGCCAGTGTCCTATACCGTCGGCGGCAAGCAGTACATTGCCGTCGCGGCCGGCGGCAACACCCAGCTCGACTTCAAGCGTGGCAACAGCATCTTTGTCTTTGCGGTGCAATAGGTTCGCCGAAAGCGATCCCGGAATGCCGACTATCCCGCTCCGTCCGCGCCGCCGCCTTCCCGCGGCGCGGCGCGCCGCGGTGCCCGCCATGGTGACTGCACTGCTGGCACTGTTGGCCGCAAGCGGCAATACCCGTGCCGAAGCGGCCGCCGGGCAGGCCAAGGCGCAGGTCTGCGTTGCCTGCCATGGTCCGCAGGGCAATTCCACCAATCCTGCCTATCCGCATCTGGCGGGACAGACCGCGCGCTACCTCTACCTGCAGTTGCGTGACTTCAAGGAAGGACGGCGCAGCGACCCTGCCATGTCGCCAATGGCCACGCCTTTGTCAAAAGAGGACATGCAGGACCTGTCCGACTACTTTGCCGCGCAGACGCCGACAGCGTCGACCTACAAGGTCGACGCAGCGCGGGTCGCCGCCGGGCGCAGCAAGTCCGAAGAAGTGCTGTGCACGATGTGCCACCTCGGAGGATTTGCCGGGCAGAACGAAATACCGCGGGTAGCCGGGCAGCAGTACGCGTATATCGTCAAGCAGCTGGAGGATTTCCGCGCCAGGCGGCGTACCAATGACGCGGGGAGCATGACCAGCGTGTCGCGCAACCTAAGTGATGACGACATCAGGAATCTCGCCAACTACATTACCGGCCTGAATTGATCTGCCAATCAGGCCCGGCCGCTACCTGTGATTCAACGCTCGCCAACCTTTTCAGGCATCGTCCCGACATAGCGCCCCCGCGGACGTATCACCTGCCCCACGCCCAACTGCTCCAGGCTGTGGGCCAGCAGTCCAATGCTGCGTGCCGTGGCAAACATCCCGAACGCGGCATCGTCCGGCAGCCCATAGTGTGTGACGAGGGCCGCCAGGGCCACGTCCATATTGGGCTGCAAGCCGGTCAGTTTGGTTGCCTTCTCGATAAAGCGCCGAATGACTTCCGGTGGGTCGAACAGGGCCAACAGGGCTGCCGCGCGAGGATCGCCATCGGGATAGAGGTGATGTCCGAAGCCTGCCAGGGGCAATCCGGTGGACAGATGGTGGGCGATCACCTGATCCTCGCCTTGCCGTTCCACTTCGTTGAACAGCGCCTTGACGCGGCCCGAGGCATCGCCATGCAAGGGCCCGGACAGCGTGGTCAGGCCGGACAGCAGGCAGGCCGGCAAGGATGCGCCAGTGGACGCCGCGATGCGCGCGGCAAAGGCCGAGCTCGTCAGTTCGTGGTCGACCAGTAGCACCATGGCGGTCCGCAGCAGCTCTGCCACCTGCAGGGATTGTTTCCACCCTTGCGCAAGACGCAGGTGCAAGGGTTGTTGCCCCGCGTGCGCACCAAAGGCATTGGCCAGTTGGCCCACCAGGCTTTGGCATTCCTGGTGCAGGACGCGTGTCATGCGCCCGTGCGTGGAGTGTCCGGTGGCGGCCAGTGTAGCCAGGCCCGTGAACGCCGCCACGCGCCCGGGCGGCTTGCCGATGCGTGCCGAGCATGAAAAGTCGACGGCTTGCTCGGCGTCCCACAGCAATTGCGCCACCTCCTCCAGGCTGGCCGAGCCGGCCAGGGTCACCGCGTCTTGTCCGCGGTAGTACAAGCGCTCGCGCACGAACGTGGAGAGAGCGGTCGGGATGCTGGGTTCCGCGCCAAACAGCGTATTGGTCGCCACGGTCTCGTGCTTGCGCCCGGCCTGCTTGCGTTTGGCGAGGGTGGCGACATCTTCGGCGCGGTAGAGGCTGCGGCGCGTGTCGGCCGGATCGGAAATGACTTCCAGCTTGCCTCGGCTGACGTAAGCGTAGATCGTCTGCGGGCGCACGCCAAGGCGGCTGCAGGCCTCGTCCATCGATATCCAGGATCCCATGATGACTTGTTGCAAGATTTTATATTGATTTTATAGATCAATATTGCCTTGTCAATCAACTATTACTTACTATGCAGTCACGTTCAACGCGCCCTTCCTGCCACGGATATGAAGCCCCAGATCCTGCAACTCAATCCCATCCTGATCCCGGCGGTCAACGACAAGCTCGCCGCACTTTATGAGGTGCACAAGTACTTCGAGATCGCAGACCAGGCGGCCTGGCTGCGGCAACATGGTGCTGCCATCGAGGCCGTCATTACCGGCGGACACACCGGGATCTCGCGGGCGATGCTGGAACAGCTGCCCGCACTGAAGGTGGTGGCCGTCAATGGCGTCGGCACCGACGCGGTGGACCTGGCCTACTGCCGTGGCCGTGGCCTGCCCGTCACGGCGACACTGGGGGCGCTGACCGAAGACGTGGCTGACCTGGCCATCGGCTTGCTGATCGCAGCCTGCCGCAACCTCTGCGCCGGCGACCGCTTTGTGCGCGCGGGCCAGTGGGAACTGCACCCCCAGCCCAACGCCATCCCGCTGGCCCGGCGCTTCAGTGGCATGCGCCTCGGCATCGTCGGCATGGGGCGCGTCGGCCGCGCGGTCGCGACGCGGGCGGCAGCCTTTGGCTGCCCCATCCGCTATACCGACCTGCGCCGCATGGATGACGTGCCGCATGCGTTCGTGCCGTACCTGCAGGACCTGGCGCGCGACAGCGATGCGCTCGTGCTGTGCGCGGCGGCCGACAAGGCCGAAGGCATCGTCGATGCCGCGGTGCTGGACGCGCTGGGCCCGCGCGGCTATCTCGTCAACGTGGCGCGTGGCCGGCTGGTCAACGAATCTGACCTGGCCGAGGCCGTGGCCGCCGGCCGCATCGCGGGCGCTGGACTCGACGTGTTCGTCGACGAGCCGCGCGTGCCGTTGACGCTGCGCCAGTCCGACCGCACGACGCTGCAGGCCCACCGCGCCAGCGCGACCTGGGAAACCCGTACCGCCATGGCGCACATGGTGCTCGACAGCGTCGCCCAGGCCCTGGCCGGCGAGCGTCCGACCATGAGCCTGACCACCTGAATGCACGGCCGAGTTCCGCGACCTCACACTACTTTAGGAGACCTCGCTTGACCGCTTCCCGCAAGATCGCCCTCGTCACCGGAGCCGGCAGCGGCGTTGGCCGCGTCACCGCGATTGCCTTGCTCAATGACGGCTGGACGGTGGTGCTGGCCGGCCGCCGCACCGATCCCCTGCAATCCCTGGCAGCCGAGGCTGCCGCGCGCGGCCAGACTGCGGTGGCCGTGCCCGCCGACGTCACCGACCCCTGCAGCGTGCAAGCCTTGTTCGACACCATCGAGCGCGAGTTTGGCCGACTGGACTTGCTGTTCAACAACGCCGGCGTCAATGCCCCTGCCGTGCCGATGGACGAGCTGCCGCTCGACAAATGGTTCAGCGTCATCAACACCAACGTCACCGGCGTCTTCCTCTGCGCGCGTGCGGCCTTCGGGCTCATGCGCCGCCAGTCGCCGCAGGGCGGCCGCATCATCAACAACGGCTCGATCTCCGCGCACACTCCACGCCCCTTCACGGCGCCCTACACCGCCAGCAAGCACGCGGTCACTGGCCTGACCAAGGCGCTGGCGCTGGACGGCCGCGCCTTCAATATCGTGGCCAGCCAGATCGACATCGGCAACGCGCTGACCGAACTGTCCGAACGGATGACGCGGGGCGTGCCGCAGGCCAACGGCACGATCGCGCCAGAACCCATGATGGATGCCAGCCATGTCGCCAACGCCGTGCGGCACATGGCCTCGCTACCGCTGGATGCCAACGTGCTGACCATGACCGTCATGGCGAGCGCCATGCCGTTCGTCGGGCGCGGCTGACAGCCGCTACCGCGCCCCGGCCTCCCTGGCAATCGTGGGTGTGTCATCAGAGTCGACACAAGTTGACCAAATGCAAACGGAGACAACGATGCAATTTACCAAGCGGATCAAATTCCTGGCCGTCCCGGCCGCCTTGCTACTGGCACCCGGCCTGGCGTCGGCACAGAACTACCCGACCCGACCCGTCACCATCATCGTCCCGGCGCCGCCCGGGGGCGGCATCGACCTGATTGCCCGCGTGGTGGGAGAAAAGCTCTCAATCAAGCTTGAGCAGCCCTTTATTGTCGACAACCGTCCGGGCGCGTCCAACAACCTGGGCACCGCGATACTGGCCAACGCCAAACCCGACGGCTATACGATCGGCATCGTAGGCGGCAGCCACAACATCAACAAATTCCTCTTCAAGAACCTCGGCTGGGATCCGGAAAAGAGCTTCGAGCCCATCGTCTACACCCACGAAATCCCCCTGGTGTTCGCGGTCTACCCGAAACTCCCGGTCAAAACGATGCCCGAACTGGTCAGCTGGATGAAGGCCAATCCCGGCGAGGCCAAGGTCGCCACCTCCGGCCGCGGTAGCGCCCAGGAAATGGCCGCCGAAATGTTCCGCATGGTCAGCGGTGCGCCCATGCTGCTGGTCCCCTACAAGGGATCATCCGCCGCCCACCCCGACCTGCTGGCCGGCCGCACCGTCCTCTACATCGACTCCCTCAGCGCCATACAGGAGCAGCTCAAGGTTGGTAACGTGCGCGCCGTCGCGGTATCGACCCGAAAGCGCTCCAAGGCCCTGCCCAATGTGCCGACTGCCGAAGAACAAGGACTCAAGGGATATGACGCCAACACCAATGGGGGCTTCCTGGCGCCCGCGGGGACGCCGAAGGAGATCGTTGCCAGGCTCAACACCGAGATCAATGCGGTGTTGAAGCTGCCCGAGGTGCGCGCCAAGCTGGAAGCGGCCGGGATCGAGGCCCAGGGCGGCACGCCGCAGGCTTACGCGGCGCTGATCAAGTCTGACCTGGCGAAGTGGGGAAATGTGGTCAAGAAGGCGGGGATTCAGCCGGAATAGTACTGGCGGCTTCTCGGTCACGACCTGCAATGACAAGGCGGGCGTGGACGAGAGCGTCCAGAAGGCAAAGGACTGGATCGCTGCGAATGCCGCCGGCACCAGCGCCAGCCCGCCGGCGATTTCGGAGGGGACCGTCATCCTGCACGCAAAATAGCCGCTACCCTGGTATCGCGATTCGCGCATTGCTTCAGTCGCCCCTAGGCCGCTGCTGCACGATGGCGAGCACCACTCTACGCTTGTCAGCGCTGCAGCTCCGCCAGGATCTGTTCGGCAAGGAAGTCACAAGGCGGCCGCTTCGACTTTGCGCTGCGCGCCAGCACCAGCTCCAGCCCGGCCAACTCTGGCAGCCCCTGGGCCTGGCCAAGGATGGTGAAATGCGCCGGGACAGCACATCGCGCGAGCGGCGCCACCGCCAGTCCCGCTTCGACCATGCTGAGCAGGCCGAGCAGGCTGGGACTTTCATAGGACATGCGATAAGCGATCCTGGCCTGCTCCAGGCTGCGGATCGCAATGTCGCGGGCGACGCTGCCCGACTGGAACACGGCAATGGGCAGCGGCCGCTCGTTCCAGATCTCGTGCGCCGCCGGCGAGGCGGCCCACACCATCGGTTCCAGCCGGATGAACTCCCCGGACAGCCCCTTCACTCTCGTTGCACAGACCAAGTCGACCGATCCGTCCTTGACCATGGGCGCCAGGGCCACGCTCGGCAAGCCAATGACCTGGATCTCGACCTTGGGGTAAGTCGCGGAGAATTTCTTCAGGATCGTGGGCAGCAGGGATGAGGCATAGTCGTCCGGCATGCCGAGCACCACACGCCCGGTCACGTCGGGGCGGACCACGGCCGCCCAGGCCTCGTCACGCAAGGCCAGCATGCGGCGCGCAAAGCCCAGCAGGACTTCGCCTTCCGGGGTCAGCACTACGTTTCTCGGCTTGCGCACGAACAGTGGCTTGCCCAAAGCCCGCTCTAGCGCCTTGATCTGCATGCTGACTGCCGACTGCGACCGATGCACGAGTTCCGCCGCACGGGAAATGCTGCCCGTATCGGCAACCGCCACCATCATGGCCAGCACATCGAGGTCAAGCGCTTTCATTGGTATCAGAAAAACTGAAGCAACAGATCAATTTTACGCGTTTTTCTTAATCAAGGGCCCTCGGGCATACTGGCCAGAAACGTTGACGACCTATGCCACAGCCGATCATGGACCACCCCTTGCGCGACAGCCTTGCGCGCGAACTGCATGCCCGCCCCTTCCTGCGCATTGGCGGCTCCGCCTCGCTGACGCACTTCGCCATCTATGCGGACGGCGATACCGCGGTCCACCATGCCTTGCTGGCCTCCTTGTGCCGGCTGACCGGGCTGGAAGACCCGGCCGACGGCGTGACCCACTATTCAGGACGATGGGGCGATGACAAGCAGCTGAAGTGGGAGCGGCACACCGAGTTCTCCACCTTCACGTTCGTGGCGCGGCGTGGTGACGCGGACTACTTCTCCGACCTGGCCACCTCCCATATCCCGGCCGACTGGTTCGACAGCTTCGCCGGCAAACGCCTGGTGGCGCTGCGCATGGAACTGGTCTCGGGCGAGGCCGCAGCCCATGCCCGCGACAACGTGAGGCAATGGATCGACGGCCCCATCCTGGCGGGCAGCCACGTTCTGGGCGGCGGTGAGGTGTTCTGCGACTGGACCATCCCGCCCGACGGCTTTTCGCGCTTCCTGGTCATCGACAACGGCTTCCGCGAAGTCCAAGGCGGACGGCTGCTGCAGCGGTTGTATGAAATCGAGACCTACCGGATGATGGCGCTGCTGGCCTTGCCGGTGGCGCGTGACCTGGGCCGCAGCGTGGACAACCTGCAGCGCTCGCTCGCGCCGCTGATGCGCAGCATGGACACCAGCCAGGGCGGCCGCCACGATGCCGAGTTGCTGGAGCGGCTGACGCACCTGGCGGTCCGCATCGAGGCACTGGCGGAATCCGGCAACCGCTTCAGCGCGTCGCGCGCCTACGAGAAGCTGGTGCTGGCGCGCATCCAGGAATTGCGTGAAGAGCGCATCGAAGGCATACCGACCATCGCCGAATTCATGGAGCGCCGCTTCGCGCCTGCCATGGAGACGTGCAGGTCGGTCTGGGCGCGGCACGAGCAGTTTGCCGGCCGCGTGGCGCGCGCGCTCGACCTGCTGCGCACGCGCGTCAACCTCGCGCAGGAGCAGGACACCACGCGCCTGCTCGAAGGCATGGACCAGACCGCGCGCAGCCAGCTGCGGCTGCAGCACGCGGTCGAAGGCCTGTCGGTCGCGGCCATTTCCTACTACGTGCTGTCGCTGGCGGGTACGGGGCTCAAGGCGCTGCATGCGGTGCATCTCCCGCTGGACCCGGAACTGATCAAGGGTGTCCTGATCCTGCCAGTAGTGCTGCTGGTGCTGCGTGCAACTCGGCGCAGCAAGCATGCCGGGCAAAAAGCGGCCGCGCGGCAGCCGGCTGCGAATCAGGCTGCGTAGGGTCACGTCAGGGGCAGCCAGGCGGCTGTCCCGCCCTGCCCCGCCCCTGCCGCGGCTCGCCGCAGGAGACGCATCGGGCCAAGGTTCTCAATGGTTTGCATCTGCGCAGCATCCCGGACAAATAGCGAGCCGGCGAACGCCAGGGCATTGATCGATATGCCTTCCACGCACTCCCTGGTTCTCGGCACCAGCAGCAGCCCTGCGGACATGACCAGCAGGTTGTACGGCGCCGACTGGCGCAGGCCGCCCTCGACATCCACCGCCCGCACGCCAACCGCATCAAGCAGCGCGCGGTAGCGCTCGCACGCCGTGCGCGCCACCTCTTCGACGGGCGCCGCAAACAGATCCAGCGGCGCGAACGCATGCGCGAATGCCAGGCCGGGAACGACGCCGATGGCGCCGGCGATCCGCGCCGACGCCAGCAAGGGGCCGATCGGCAGCGCCGGGCCACCCTCGGCGAGCGGCAACGGCACGATCTGCAGATGTTTGTGGCCCTGGCTCGCTCCCGCGGCTGCCCCACCGTTGTAGAAGCCCAGGCTCGGGAATTCCGCCATGCAAGCCAGCAGCGCTTCAAAGTCAGCCACGACCAGCAGGCATTCCTGCGGCTCGAAGTGCCGGGTGACAATGAGCAGATGATGCTCGATGACATTGAACTTGTTGAGCAAGGCCACATGGGTGTCGGAGATATCCGCGACAAACAGATCCGGGTCATACGGCAGGAATGGATTGCCCCCGGCACTGCTCGTCCCGCGTGCCTTGTCCTTGCGCGCCAGGCTGGACACCTGGCGGACCAGGAACCGCACACCGCCGTCCTCAATTGCCGCCTGGGAGGTTTCGATCGGGCACAACGCCCCGCTCTGCAGGGCGTGCGCCGTCCGCTGCGTGATTGCCGGCCACAGCGTGCCGGGCTGAAGGTGTCGAGGGTGCATGATCCGCTTTCACTCCCCTTTCAGCATAGCCGTCTCACGCGCCGAAGCGGATCGGATCATACGGGCGGGCATCGACATACGGTTGCTCACCGTCCATCAGTTCGGCAAGCAGCCGGGCCGTGACGGGGCCGAGCGTGAAGCCCTGGTGGCCATGTCCAAAGTTGAACCAGAGGCCACGATGGCGCGGTGCCCTGCCGACGATCGGCCGCATGTCGGCGACACATGGCCGGGCGCCGAGCCAGGGCGTGTCTTCGACTGGCGCACCGAGGCGCACCAGCTCGCGGGCGTGGCGCTCGGCATTCTGCAGCTGGATGGGGGTCGGCGTGGCATCGTGGTGCGCGAACTCGGCCCCCGTGGTCAGGCGCAGGCCGCGCTGCATCGGCGCCAGCATATAGCCGTTCTCGACATCGAGCAGCGGCATGGACGGCATCGGCTCAGCGGCATAGTGGCGATGGTATCCCCGCTTGACGAATAGCGGGAAACGATAGCCAAGCGGTCTGGTCAGGGTCGTGGCCCACGGCCCAAGTGCAATCACGGCCTCGGCAGCTTTGACCGGGCCATCTTCCGTCTCCACGGTCCAGCCGCCTTCCGTCTGTTTCAACGTTGCGGCATCACCGCGGCTAAAGATTCCGCCCTCCTTGCTGAACAGCGCCGCGTAGCGGCTTACCAGCTCGCCGGGATCAACGATGGTCCAGGGATCGCGCCAGTGAATGGCGCCGGCCACTGGCCCGCAATACGCTGGCTCGGTAGCGATCAGCCCGGCCTGGTCGAGAATCCGGCAATCGAGTCCGTGCCGCTGCGTGACTTCCGTCGCAGCGCGCGCCGCCTGGTCGAACGGCGCAGCGCTGCGATACGCCTGCAGCCATCCCGATCTGCGCACAAGTTCCTGTGCGCCGGCCAGCGCGATCAGCCGCTCGTGCTCAGTCAGGCAGTGCCGGATCAGGGCACTGTATGCCGTGACGGTGGCCGCGTACCGGTCAGGCGCCGATTCACGCCAGTAGCGCGCCAGCGCGGGCAGCAGGCTGGCGAGTGCCGCGGGGTGATAGTGGACATCGTTGCCCTGGCGGGTGATGACGCGAAGGACCGCCATCCACTCGCGCGGGAAGGCGTAGGGCTGCACCGCTTCGCGCTGGATGATGCCGGCGTTGCCATAGGATGTTTCCCTGCCGGGCGCCTGCCGGTCGACCAGTACGACCGCATGGCCGCGCTGGCGCAACGCCAGCGCCGTGCAGACGCCGACCATGCCCGCACCAAGTACCAGAATGTCTTTAGAAGCCATGGCAGATGCGGATCCTGGAGGGCAGGTTTGCGGTCCGGGTCATAGGGAGTCAGGCAATGGATGCTAATGCCCTGATTCTGCAATGCCGGCGCGTCCGGGCGGAATATCCGTCGCAATCAATTATTGGAATCCATGGTTGCCGATCCGGCAATCATGGGTCGCCTATGCGCGTGATGGCATCGGCCAGATGCTGCACGAAGGCGCGCCCCGCGGGCGGGAGGTTGCGCCGGGCCAGTGTCTGGATCTCGATATAGCGCTCGTTCATTTCCCGGTCGCGTAGCGGCACCGCGACAATGGACCCTTCCTTCAACCGCCGCCGGACCGAAAGCTCCCCATAGAAAGTGATGACACCGGCCCCCGCCGCAGCGAATCCGACCAGCGAGTCCAGGTGATTGCTGGAAAAAACGGTCTGGTAGCTGAGCCCCTGGCGGCTGCAACTGGTGTCCAGCAACTGCCGCAGTGAGCTGTCCTTGGGCGGCAGCGCGAGCGGATAGCCGATGACCTGCGACAGCGAGATCTGGCGCTGGCCCGCCAGCGGGTGGTCCGGCGCCATGACCGCGAGCACCGGGGCCGGGTGGCGCAGTTCCACCTCGATATCGAGTTCGGGGAGGCCGCTCAGCGTGACGCCGATATCCGCCTCGCCGTCGCGAATGCGCTTGGCAATGTCGCCTTGCGGGCACACGTCCAGGTCGAAGCGGATGCCATCGTATTTCTCCCGGAAACTGGCGGCCAGAGCCGGAAGGAAATCGTGCGCGATGCCCTCGACGCTTGCCAGGTGGACCTGCCCCACGCGCAAGCCACGCAGTGCCTGGATGTCACCCGTGACGCGATCGATCTCCTGCTGGGCGCGCTTGGCGTGCGCCGCCAGCATCTCCCCCGCCGCATTGGGTACCAGGCCGCGCGCGCGCCGGTCGAACAGCAATGTGTCCAGCTCGCTCTCCAGCTTGGCGATCTGCCGGCTGACCGCCGATGGCGCCACGTTCAGCTTGAGGGCGGCGTCCTTGACCGAGCCGGTGCGTACGACCTCAAGGAAGTAGCGGACGGCGGTTTCCTGCAGGATGCGATACGACATTGTCGGGGCGAAAGCGAAGCCAAGGTCAGATTCATTTTATGGATTGCCTTTTCGGCAATCAAGCTTTCGAAACATTGCGACGATGTCACGCCGGATTGATCGTACGATGAGATCACGCGGTGCCCCCACCTACTGCGCTGCGCGATACCTACCCTGCCGGAGCATCAACATGCGATCCCCCGCCCACCGCACCTTGTTCCTCCTCCTCACGGCCTGCAGCGTGGCTGCCGGAACCGCGCTGGCGCCCGCCCCTGCCACTGCGCAGGGTGGCTATCCATCCAAGCCGATCCAGCTGGTCCTGCCGTTTCCGCCAGGCGGTGCCACAGACATCGTCGGCCGCACCATCGCCCGCAGACTCGGCGAGCGTCTTGGCCAGACCGTGGTGGTTGAGAACCGGCCCGGGGCCGGCACCATTGTCGCGGCGAGCTACGTGGCCAAAGCGGCACCGGACGGCTACACGCTGATGGCCACGTCCGGCACCACGTTCACGGTCAATCCGGCGGTCTATGCAAAGCTGCCCTACGACCCTCAGAAGAACTTCGAGCCCATCGGCATGATCGGGTCGACCGGCTTGATCCTTCTGGCAAACCGCGACGTGCCGGTGAACAACCTCAAGGAGTTTGTCGCCGCGGTCAAGGCAGACCCGGGCAAGTATTCCTACGGCTCGTTCGGCGCCGGCACCACTGCCCACTTTGCCGGCGAAGAGCTGCTGAACCTCACCGGCACCAAACTGCTGCATGTGCCCTATAAGGGCAGCGCGCCGGCGATGACCGACCTGATGGGGGGCCAGATCCCCTTCAGCGTGGATACGGTGGCTGCGGCCATTCCACAGCTCAAGTCCGGCAAGATCAAGGCCATTGCGGTCACTACGGCGAAGCGCTCGTCGCTGCTGCCGAATGTGCCGACCGTCGCCGAAAGCGGCTATCCGGGCATGGACACCAGTACCTGGATCGCGCTGGTCGCGCCTCGCGGCCTGCCAGCGGAGGTCCGGGCCAGGCTGGAAAAGGCACTGGCAGACACCATCGCCGATCCGGCAACGCGCAGCCAGCTGGCGGAGAACGGCATCGAGCCCTTCTACGCGCCCGGCAAGCAGGTCGCGGCCATGATCGACAAGGAAATCCCGCAGATGCGTGCCATCGCGCAACGCGCCCATATCAAGCTTGACTGACAGCAAGGCCCCGGAGACACCTGTTCCATGACCACGCAAGACAGACTGACCTCGGCCTCGGCGGTCGAACTCCGACGACTGATCGGCTCCAGGGAAATCTCGCCGGTAGAACTGCTGGAGGCGTGCATCGCGCGCATCGAGACCTATAACCCGCTGATCAATGCCATCACGGCAACCTGCTTCGAGCGCGCCCGCAAGGAAGCGCGCGCCGCCGAACAGGCCATGCTGCGGGGCGAACCGCTCGGGCTGCTGCACGGGCTGCCGCTAGGGGTCAAGGACCTGGAGGCCACCGAGGGCCTGCTGACCACCTATGGCTCGCCGCTGTTCCGCAACCACGTGCCGACCGACGACAACGTGCTGGTGAAACGGCTGCGGGCGGCCGGTGCCATCGTGGTGGGCAAGACCAATATTCCCGAAATGGGCGCCGGCGCGAACTCGCGCAACGCGGTCTGGGGCGCGACCGGCAATCCTTTCAACCCGAACCTCAATGCGGGCGGCTCCTCCGGCGGCTCGGCCGCGGCGCTGGCCGCGGACTTCCTGCCGGTCTGCACCGGGTCGGACACCGGTGGCTCGCTGCGCATTCCCGCGGCCAAGTGCGGCGTGGTCGGATTCCGGCCCTCGCCGGGCATCGTCCCCAACTCGCGCAAACTGCTGGGCTGGACGCCGATCTCGGTGGTCGGGCCGATGGGACGCACCGTTGCCGATACCTGCCTGCAGCTGGCGGCTTCGGCCGGGGTGTCGGTGACCGATCCCTTGAGCTACGCGGTGGACGCCGCAGCGTACCTGTCGCCGGCACCGGTGGACCTGTCGAGCTTGCGGGTCGGCTGGACCGAAGACTTCGGCAGCTGCGCGGTCGACGACGGTGTCCGCCGCGTGTTCCGCGCCAGGATCGCAGAGATGCGCCACCTGTTCCGGCAATGCGACGAGGTCCGCTTCGAGCTTGGCGATGTGCACCGCTGCTTCGATGTCCTGCGCGCCGAGAGCTTTGTCGCCGGCTTGCATGACGCCTACCAGCGCGACCCCGCCTCTCTCGGCCCCAATACCCGCGCCAACTACGAGCTCGGCGCGAAGATGTCACTGGGCGACAGCGCATGGGCGCAGGCCGAGCAGAACCGTATCCTGCAGCGCTTCCAGGGGGCCTACCAGGAATACGACCTGATCCTGTCGCCAACCACGCCGGTGTCGCCCTTCGCATGGACCAGGCTGTTCGCGGACACCATCAATGGCGAAAAGCAGGAAAATTATTACCGCTGGCTGGCCTTGACCTATGTCGTGACACTGACCACGCACCCTGCCATTTCTCTGCCGTGCGGCACTGACGAGGCCGGCATGCCGTTCGGGCTGCAGGTGACCGGCCGCTTCCGGGGCGACCTGGAGACGCTGGGAGCGGCCCAGGCGATGGAAGCTGCGTTTGCCATGCTGCCAGCGTTGCGCCGTCCCGTTCCCGACCTCGCCGCCCTCAGGCCCGCCAACCCGTCGCTGCGCTCGATTGTCACCGCGCCGCCGGCCTCTGGCACGGCGCAGCAATCGGGCGGCGTTTCCGCGGTATAGGCAAAGGGGCTGAAGACACAGGAATGCGAGCGTCGCGGCCCCCGCGTCAATCTTGCTCGCGCAAGAGCATCGCCACGTTACGCTCCGCGAGCGCCGCGATGGTGCGCGAAGGGTTCAGGCCGAGCGGGCGCGGGACGATCGCGCCGTCCATGACATAGAGGCCCTTGTAGCCAAATACCCGGCCCCATGCATCGACGACTCCGTCCGCGGCGGAGGTTCCCATGTTGCAGCCTCCCAGCGGGTGCGGGGTGATCAGGTTGTGCCACCGTCGCCAGGTGAGCGGCACCCACGGATCCCCGCCGGTCGCTTCCGAGAGCTGCGTATGCGCTGCAATCATGGCCTCGATAATGGCCACCGATGCCTGATACGACCAGTCGAGCCGCAGCACCCGACGCCACGGCGCGTACCACCTGCGGCCCAGCTTCAGCTGGCCATCGCCAGGGTCCACGCCTTGCCCGAACCAGGGCATCATCCGCTCGACCGGATCGCCGTCGTCAAACAGTCCTCCGACCTCCTTCCACACGGCGCGCAGCTTGCGGGAACGCGTTCTCTTCATATGGCGTCGAATAAAGTTGCCTGCGAGGTTCGGGATGCCGCCGTCCTCGACGAAGAGCGCCTGTCCGTTCGGGCCGCCGTGGTCCAGCAGGTCGATCGCGGCGGAGATGGTCACGCCATGAGAAGGAGAGATCGTCCTGTTGCCATAGAAGGCTGGCGTCACGAAGTCGCCATTGTGGGCCCAGCCAAATCCCAACCTTGGTGAAAGAGCGGGCAGCGTGCGATGCTCATCCCGACAGCGCAGCAGTAGCTCGGTGCTGCCGATGGAGCCGGCGGCCAGTATCACCCTGGCGGCCGTGACTGTGCCAGGGCTCGTCGTTTCGTTTTCCGGGTCGATCTTCCTGAAGCAGACCCGCCAGCCCTGCTGCAGCGGCTCGATCCTGTCTACCAGGTGCAACGGGAGAATCTCGGCGCCATTGTCTTCAGCCACCGCCAGGTAATTCAGGTCCAGCGTATTCCTGGCCGATACCTGGCACCCCACGTCGCAGTTGCCGCAATGGACACAAGTGCCCTGCCACCTGCCGTGCTGGTTCAGGAATCTCTCCGAATGACGGTCATCGCGGGGGTCTTGCCGTGTGGGGTCCCAATGCTCGGAAAATGTCACCGCCAGCGGCAATTTGCGGAAGCGCCCGCCCCATCCGCAGGCTTCCGCGCCCTCGCGCAATAGCCGGGTTCGCTCGCTCAACTGGTTATCCGGCACTTCGCTCACTGCGAGCATGCGCCCGACCTCCTCGTAGTGGGCCTGCAGGCCGGCATAGGTCACCTCTTTCGGCCAGCCGTTCTCAAAGGCTTCCGGCCTGGCTTCCACGGAAACGTTGGCGTAGATCAGCGAGCCGCCGCCGACTCCGGCCCCGGCGATGACCCATACATCAGAGAATGTCCGGATATCGGCCCAGCCATTGAAGCGATTGGCGCGCTCCTGGTTCCACAGCCAGGGATCACTTTCGTCGCGCGGGTAAGTCGCGGGGCTCCAGCGCCGGCCGCGCTCCAGCACCAGCACTTTGCGGCCGGCCTGCGCGAGCCGGCACGCCGAGACCGCACCACCGAAGCCGCTGCCGATGACGACGACATCGTAGGCCAGGGCATGGCTCATCATGACGCTCCCTGTCGTTGGATGATGATTGGCTTCTCCTCAATCATCCGCACCGCCTCCGGCGGCGATACCTGGCCGTCTGCCGGCACGAAGCGGGGGCCGGCTGCGCCGGGCTGGGCGCGCACGCGCCAGGTGCTGTTAACCTTCGCCAGGCGCGCGACGCCCTCGCCCAGCTGCCAATGGCGGCAAACCTTCTCCAGCTTGAGCGGGTAGATTGTCAATTGCCCACCCTCGAACCGCATCCGCAGGAAGCACTTGTAATCGGCGATGCGCTGGGAGGAGAACACCTCCTCGGGGTGCAGACGCCACAGGGCATTGCCCAACACCATCCAGACGCCAAACAGCAGGCCGCCGAGGGCGCCGCCCAGCAGCATGGCCTCGACCACGAACAGCAAGACGGGGGGCGCGTTGTCGGCGCCAAAGACATGGAAGTTGAGGCGCAAGACGAGCCATAGCAGCGCGACTGCCAGTGCCAGGTGCAGCAGCCCGTGCAACGCGCCGACAACGCACGCCAGCCGGACGCCGCGCCTGACATCCCTGGTCGACAGCGCAGCACAACTAAAGGTGATGGCCGCTGCGAACACCACCGACGCCGGACTGTGCGCCATGACCCGGAACAGTTGGTGGAACACCTCGCCGATATTCCCGAATGTCACTTCGAGGCCGGCCAGCCGGTCCACGAAGCCGTGTTGATCGCGCCCGGGAACAGATACCAGGCTCGCGCTTTGAATGATCCAGTCGAACAGCAAGTACAGGATCGCCACCAGCGCACAGAACGAGAGGTTGCGCGCAGGCAGTTGCCACGCGCGATTGCGCAATTTCCGGGCGGTCGCCTTTTCCGGATACGCCGACTTCAGCTCGTAGAACTGTCTGGCCGGACCCACCACGATAGGCCTCGGTGGATCCGGCAGCAGGTGTGTGCCGTGAAGAAATGCGCCGCCGCCGCCGCAGGTGATGCGATGCGGTCCCGCCGTGCCCGCTCGCGGCACGTAGTGCGCGTAGTGGTGCGAGTTGCCGGCCAGCACCAGTGCGAGCCGATCGCCCAGCATCCCCTCGATCTCGCTCAGGCTCCGAAAGCGCGGGGTCTTGGTCTCGATCGAAGGCATGGCCCGCCGCTCGCCGCGGCGCACGCGCTCCATCTCGTCGATCCAGCTCGCCTCGGGCGCGCACAAGACCACGCGGTCACCGGGCTGCAGCGCCGTGCACAGCTTCTGGAAGTACTCGCGCTGCGGCCGGTCGATTTCCGACTCCAGTTGCAGGTCCAGGCCCCAGATCCACCAGCCGCCGGGCAACTGCAAGGCATAGTAGCCGGTGCGCTGGCGTGTCTCCCAGCCGCCCACGGGCTTGCCGCTGCAGAACAAGCGGGCGAAGCCACGCAAGCCATCGTACCAGTCGTGATTGCCAGGCGTGGCGACCATCCACGGCGCGTCCAGCGGCAACTTGATCGTCTGGTCGCTGTACACGGGGTGAACAGCCTCGACTGGCGCAGGGAACGCCGCCCGGAAAGGATCGACGAAGCGCGTCCGATAGCCATCATGAGCAGGCGTCGGATACACCTGGTCGCCGCCCAGCAACAGCACCTTTGCCCGCGGCAGCGTCACACCTTGCTCGCGCAGCGTCACCGCGTGACTGACGCACAAGGCCATGGAGTAGGTCGAGTTCCAACCGTCGCCGGTGTCGGCCAGATAGTCGACCCAGACACCGCCGTGCTCGTCAGCGGGCACCGGGAGCGGTGGATTCGGATTCAGTGTGGTGAGTGCCGCCTGCACCATGCGCTGGTCGGCAAAGGCGCCGATTGCCATCGCCACGGCGACGCGCATGGCGGTGAACGGCAGCTGTAGCGGGCTCAGCCAGTTCACCATTGTTCTTTGGGTGTAGAGTTCCACGCGCCCGGTCGCAGCAGATGCGGAAGGGATCGCCGCGGAGCCGGCAGCATCGGTCGCCGCTTGCGAACCACCCGGATATAGCGACGCTGGTGCTGACCCGGAATGTTCCACCATCATCCCCTTAACATCCCCACCGCTTCCGCAATCGCCCGCCTGATCCGCGGGTACGTGCCGCACCGGCAGATCACGCAGCTCATCTGGTCGGCGATCTCCGTCTCCTTCGGATTCCGTGTGCGCTTGAGCAGCGCGCTCGCCGCCATCAGTTGCGCGCTCTGGCAGTAGCCACACTGCACCACCTCGTGCTTCAGCCAGGCCGCCCGCAGGGCGCTCGCCTCGGGGCCGTCGAGTCCTTCGATGGTGACGATCTTCTTCCCTTCCATCTCGCTCGCGTGGTGCTGGCACGACAGCAGCATCTTGCCGTTGGCATGCACCGCGCAGGCGCCGCACACCCCCACGCCGCAGCCGAACTTGGTGCCCGTCAGCTTGAGCTCGCAGCGCAGCACCCACAACAGCGGCGTGCAGCCGTCCGAGCGGATTTCGACGCTCTTACCGTTGACACTGATCTGATTGTCGGGCATCGCAGGCTCCGGAAGGCGGTAGGGTCTTCAGCAGCGGCAGGTCGCGCAAGCGCTCGCCGGTCGCATGGAACAAGGCGTTCGCCACCGCCGGCGCGATCGGCGGCGTGGTGGACTCGCCCACGCCCTGTGGCGAGCGCATCGAAGGCATCACGTGCACCTGGATGTCCGGGCAGTCTCGCAGGCGCATGGCCGGAAAGGCGGTGTAGTAGTCCTCCTGCACCTTACCTGCCTTCAGCGTGATCTTCTGCCACAGCGCCGCCGACAGCCCGAACACGATGCCGCCCTCGACCTGCTGCTCGATCAGGGTCGGGTTGACCGGCATGCCGCAATCGATGGCGCAGTAAACGCGATCCACGCGGACCTGCCCCGCGTTGTCCACCGACACCTCGGCGACCTGCGCCACCACGCTGCCGAACGACTCGTGCAGGGCCACGCCGCGCCCCACCTTCACCACACCAGGCTGCTTGCGCAGGGGCTGGCCCCAGCCCGACATCTTTCTTGCCTGCTCCAGCACCGCGCGCTGGCGCTCATCCCTGAGCAGGCTCATGCGGTAGTCGAGCGGGTCCACCCCGACCGCCACCGCCAGCTCGTCGACGAAGCTCTCCATGAAGAAGGCATGGTGCGAGTGCCCCACCGAGCGCCAGTAGCCCACGGGGATGGCGAGGTCCACCGTCTGGTGGCCGACCCACACGTCCGGCCAGTCATAAGCCTGGTCGAAGGCGCCTTCCACCGTGGACTTGTCCAGCCGCGACACGAAGATGTCGGGCAGGCCAAAGTTGCGCTTCGCGACGCCCTCCAGCACTGACTGGCTGGCCGAGATATTGCGCACGGCAATGACCTTGCGGTTCCCGTCGAGCCAGGCCTCGAAGCGCGACACGCTGGCCGGACGGTAGAAGTCATGCCGCATGTCCTCGGGGCGAGACCAGATCGTCTGCACCGGCACGCCCTTGCGCTGCGCGGCGATGGCGGCCGCCTGGCAGATGAAATCGACTTCGAGCCGGCGCCCGAAGGCGCCGCCGATGGATTGCTGGCGCAGTTCGACCTTGTCCGTGTCCAGCCTGAGCGTCTTCGCCACGCAGCGGCGAGCCAGTCCGGGCATCTGCGTGGCGGCCCACACGATGGCGCGGCCCTCCTGGACCAGTACCGTGCAGTTGACCGGCTCCAGCGCGGCGTGAGCGAGATAAGGCGCCGAGTACAAGACCTGAATGGCGGGCTTGCCCTGCTTCATGGCGCGCCCATTGCCATGCTCGTACCAGACGCGCGGGTTGGAGGCGTCAAGCGCCTTCACCAGCGTATCGCGGATGCCGTCGCTCGACAGGGTCCGCGCCCCGCCCTCGTCCCACTTGCACTGGACCTTCTCCACCGCCTGCATGGCGATCCACGCATCGCTGGCGATCACCGCCACGCCGCCGCTGCCGCCCTGGAGCGGAGGCAGCGCGACCACGTCGAGCACGCCGGGCAACTTCTTGACGTCGTCGGGCGGGGATCCCTGCAGCGTGCCGCCCAGGGTCGGACACATCTGCACGCTGGCGTAGACCATCGCGTCCGCCACCACGTCGATACCGAAACTGGCCGTGCCATGGAGCTTGGCAGCGGCATCAAGGCGCGCCGCGCGGGTGCCGATGAGCCTGTAGCTGGCCGGATCCTTCAGTTCGACCTGGCGGGGCAAAGGCTCACGCGCAGCTGCCGCGGCCAGTTCGCCGAAGGTGGCACTGCGCCCCGACGGATGCACCACCTTGCCGGCCTGCGCGCGGCACGCCTCCGCCTTGACGTCCCACTGCTTCGCCGCTGCCGCGCACAGCATCATGCGCGCAGCGGCGCCGGCCTCGCGCATCGGCGTCCACAGGTCTCTGATGCTGGTAGAGCCGCCGGTGAACATCAGGCCCACCTCGCGCACGCCCTTGCGCGTGAACCATTCGGCGGCGCGCCTGGGCCACCCCTTATCGTCCGGACGGAATGGCAGGTTGGCGACCACGCCCTCGATGTTGTTGTACAGGTTGTCGACAGGCGACGGCTCGACGCGGATCTGCGACCAGTCGGCCTCCATCTCCTCGGCCAGCAGCATCGCCGCGCCGGTATGCACGCCCTGCCCCATCTCGGCCTTGTTCATGACAACCGTGACGGTGTTGTCGGACGCCACCTTGACCCAGCCGTTCAGCGCGACCTGCCCGTCGCGCACGGCCAGCGGCTCGCCGCCCGCCAGGCGCTGGCGCGGCGGCAGCCAGGCCCATCCGATCACCAGCGCACCGGCAGCGCCCGCACCGCCGAGCAGGAAGGCTCTGCGCGTCAACATGGCAAGACTGGCGGATCGATCATCATAGAAAGGCCCCGTGCTGCCGATGGCATGGCCTATATTAGGTCGGGAAGTGCCGCAGCGCGAATGCGAACACGTGGTTGGCGCTATCGCGCAACACTTGCCCCGCTTCCCTGGGCGCCATCGCGGGTCCGGCACCAGGATTGGCTGTGCAACGCAGGCCACCGACCGTTCGTGCCGATGCTCGCGCGACGGCGCAGGCTGGCCGCCCGGCCAGCGCGTCAGCTTGGTCCGACGGCTGCCGCAGACGTATCGGCGCGCTTGCCGGTCGGCTCGTGCCAGCCGCCGCCCAGGGCCTTGTACAGGTTGACTTCGCTGGTCAGCTGCTCGAGCCGTGCCTGGATCAGCAGTTGCTGCGCGTTGTAAAGCGAGCGCTGCGCGTCCAGCACGGCAAGGTAGCTGTCGACACCGGTGCGGTAGCGCCGGTCGGCCAGACCATAGGCGTCCTGGGCGGCTTCCACGAAGCGGATCTGGGCCTGGAGCTGGCTGGTGTAGGTGCCGCGTGCCGCCAGCCCGTCGGCGACCTCGCGGAAGGCGGTCTGCACCGTACGCTCGTACTGGGCGACGTTGACGTCCTTCTGGATGGTGGCGAAGTCCAGGCTGGCCCGCAGGCTGCCGGCGGTAAACAGCGGCAGGTTGATCCGCGGCTGGAACAGCCACGTGCCGGAGCCTGCCGCGAACAGGCCCGAAAGCTGGCTGCTGGCGGTGCCCGCCGATGCGGTCAGGCTGATACTGGGGAAGAACGCCGCACGCGCGGCGCCGATGTCGGCGTTGGCGGAGCGCAGCCGGTGCTCGGCCGCGAGCACGTCGGGACGGTTCTGCAGCAGGTCTGAGGGCAGTCCGGCCGGCACATCGGCAAACAGCTTCTGCTCCAGCGGCAGGCCTTCCGGCAGGTCCGCGGGCGGGGACGTGCCGAGCAGCAGCACCAGGGCATTCTGGTCCTGGGCAACCAGCCGGGTATAGCGCGCAAGGCTCGCGCGGGCGGTTTCCACGGCGGTCTGCGCCTGGCGCAGGTCCAGCCGGGAAGCGATCCCTTCCTCGTAGCTGCGCCGGGTCAGGCCATAGCTGCGCTCGTAATTGGCCAGCGTTTCACGGGTGAGCTGCAGCAGGGCTTCATCGGCGCGCTGGGTCAGGTAGGCGCTGGCAACGCTCGCCACCAGCGAGATCTGGGCGCTGCGGCGCGCTTCGTCGCTGGCGAAATATTGCTCGAGCGCGGCTTCGCTGAGGCTGCGCAGGCGGCCGAACAGGTCGATCTCCCATGCCGTGGTGCCTATCGACACGCCGTACTGGCTGCCGATCGTCCGCTGTCCGGTGGGAGACAGGTCGGCGGGAATGCGCTGGCGCGTGCCCTGTGCGGCCGCGCCGACGGCGGGAAACAGGTCGGCGCGCTGGATGCGGTACTGTGCACCGAACGCCTCCACGTTGAGGGCGGCCACGCGCAGGTCACGGTTGTTCTGCAGCGCCAGTTCGATGAAACGGCGCAGGCGCGGATCAGCGAAGAAATCGTGCCAGCCCAGCTCGACCGCGGGCACCTGGCCGGCATCGGCTGCGGCATCGGCAGGCAGGTAGGCCGGGCCCTGCGGGTAGGCTGCCTCCACCGGCGAGTCCGGCCGCTCGAATTTGGGGATCAGGCTGCAGCCGGCCAGCATGGCCATGGCGGCAGCGCAGAGCAAGGTCTTCTTCATTCAAGCGCCTCTTCTTCCAGGGAGGCCACATGCGGCCCCGGCGGCTCCGGCCTGCGCTTGCGCCCGAACATGGAGGTGACGACGACGAAAAACAGCGGCACCCAGAAGATCGCCAGCACCGTGGCAGTGATCATGCCGCCGATCACGCCGGTGCCGATGGCGTGCTGGCTGCCGGCCCCGGCGCCGGTCGACACGGCCAGCGGAAACACGCCGAGCATGAAGGCCAGCGAGGTCATCACGATGGGGCGCAGGCGCATGCGGCACGCCTCCACGGTGGCCTCGACCAGGCCCCTGCCCTGTTCGTACTGGCTCCTGGCGAATTCCACGATCAGGATGGCGTTCTTGGCGGACAGGCCGATTGTGGTCAAGAGGCCCACCTGGAAGAACACGTCATTGGACAAGCCACGCCCCAGCGTGGCCAGCAGTGCGCCGATCACGCCGAGCGGCACCACCAGCATCACCGAGAACGGGATCGACCAGCTCTCGTACAGCGCGGCCAGGCACAGGAACACCACCAGCAGCGAGAGCGCATAGAGCGCCGGCGCCTGCGAGCCCGACAGCCGTTCCTCATAGGACAGGCCGGTCCAGGCATAGCCTACGCCCGGCGGCATCTGCTTCATGATCTCCTCGATCGCCGCCATGGCCTCGCCGGAGCTGCGCCCGGGCGCGGGCTCCCCCAGCAGTTCCACCGCCGCCACGCCGTTGTAGCGCTGGAGCTTGGGCGAGCCATAGGCCCACTTGCCGTCGGCAAAGGCGGAGAACGGCACCATCTCGCCCTTGTCGTTGCGCACGAACCACTTGTCGATATCGTCCGGATTCATCCGGGAATCCGGGCGGCCCTGCACGTAGACGCGCTTGACCCGGCCGCGGTCGATAAAGTCGTTGACGTAGCTGGAACCCCACGCGATCGACACCGTGCTGTTGATGTCTGCCAGCGAAACGCGAAGCGCGCGCGCTTTTTCATCGTCGATCACCAGCTGGTACTGCGGCTGGTCATTCAGGCCATTGGGACGCACGCGCTGCAGCACCGGGCTTTGCGAGGCCAGCGCGAGGAACTTGTCACGCGCGTTCATCAGCGCCACGTGACCAATGCCGGCCTGGTCCTGCAGGTAGAGGTCAAAGCCGATGGCATTGCCCAGTTCCTGCACCGCGGGCGGGGCGAACGCGAACGACATCGAATCGCGGAAGGTCATGAACTTGCGCTGCGCGCGCGCGGCCAGGTCAAACACGCTGGTGCTGTCCCCGCTGCGCTGCTCCCATGGCTTGAGCAGGATGAAGGCCAGGCCCGAGTTCTGGCCGCGACCGGCAAAGTTGAAGCCGTTGACGGTGAACAGGGAGCTCACCACGCCGCCCTCCTCCTTCAGCATGTACTCTCGCATCTGGTCGAGTACCTTCTGCGTGCGCTCGGCCGTGGCGCCGGCCGGCGTCTGCACCTGGGCGTACAGCACGCCCTGGTCTTCTTCCGGCAGGAACGATGTGGGGATGCGCGTGAACAGGAAGCCCATCACCACCAGGATGGCCACGTAAATCAGCAGGAAAGGCAGGCGGCGCTTCAGGATGCCCGACACGCTGCGCTCGTAGCTTTGGACGGTCGAGTTGAATTTGCGGTTGAACCAGCCGAAGAAGCCGCCCTTGTTCTCTCCATGGTCGCCCTTTTCGATGGGCTGGAGCATGGTCGCGCACAGGGCCGGCGTCAGTATCAGTGCGACCAGCACGGACAGCACCATGGACGAGACAATGGTGATGGAGAACTGCCGGTAGATCACGCCGGTCGAGCCACCGAAGAACGCCATCGGCAGGAACACCGCCGAGAGCACCATGGCAATGCCCACCAGCGCGCCCTGGATCTGGCCCATGGAGCGCCTTGCGGCCTCCCTGGGCGGCAGGCCGTCCTCCGCCATCACGCGTTCGACGTTCTCCACCACGACGATGGCGTCATCCACCAGCAGCCCGATGGCCAGCACCATGCCGAACATGGTCAGCGTGTTGATGGTGTAGCCGAACGCCGCCAGCACGCCGAAGGTGCCCAGCAGCACCACCGGCACGGCGATGGTGGGGATCAGCGTGGCGCGGACGTTCTGCAGGAACAGGTACATCACCAGGAACACCAGCACGATGGCTTCCATCAGCGTCTTCACCACTTCATGGATGGAGCCCGCGATCACCGGCGAGGTGTCATACGGGAACACCACCTTCATCCCGGGCGGGAAGAAAGGCTCCAGCCCGTCCAGCGTCTTGCGGATGGCGCGCACGGTCTCCAGCGCGTTGGCCCCCGCGGCCAGCCGCACGGCAATGCCCGAGGCGGCCTGGCCGTTGTATTGCGCGTTGATGTTGTAGTCCTGCCCACCCAGGCCCACCTCTGCCACGTCCTTCAGGCGCACCTGGGAGCCGTCGGGGTTGACCTTGAGCAGGATGTTGCCGAACTGCTCGCCGGTCTGCAGCCGGGTCTTGCCGATCACGCTGGCATTGAGTTGCTGGCCCCGCACCGCCGGCAGGCCGCCCAGCTGGCCGGAGGCCACCTGGACGTTCTGCGCCCTAATGGCAGTGCTCACATCCAGCGGCGTGAGCTGGTAGCTGTTGAGCCGGGCCGGGTCGATCCATACCCGCATCGCATACTGCGCGCCGAACACCTGGAAGTCGCCCACGCCGTAGGTGCGCGAAAGCGGGTCCTGGAGATTCGAGACGATGTAGTTCGACAGGTCTTCCCGCGTGACCTTGGGGTCAGTGGAAATCAGGCCCACGATGACCAGGAAGTTGCGCACCGACTTGGTCACGCGGATGCCTTGCTGCTGCACTTCCTGCGGCAGCAGGGGCTGCGCCAGTGCCAGCTTGTTCTGCACCTGCACCTGGGCAATATCCGGATTGGTGCCCTGCTCGAAGGTCACCGTGATCGTCATGCTGCCGTCGGCATTGCTTTCCGAGGAGATGTAGCGCAGGCGGTCCAGGCCGTTGAGCTGCTGCTCGATCACCTGCACCACGGTGTCCTGCACCGTCTCGGCCGAGGCGCCGGGGTAGTTGACCGAGATCGCGATGGTGGGCGGCGCGATGGCCGGATATTGGCTGATGGGCAGCGCGCGGATCGACAGCACGCCGGCCAGCATGATGACCAGGGCGATCACCCACGCGAAGATGGGCCGATCGATAAAGAAGTTGGACATGGCTACTCCCTTGCCCTGGCAGCGCGCTCAGGGCTTGGCCGCGGACGGGGCCGACGCGGCGGCCACCGGGGCGCCCGCGCCGCTCCCGGCCTGGGCGACGCGCACTTTCGCGCCTGGCCGCACGAACTGCAGGCCCTCAACGATGACGCGGTCGCCGGCTCCGAGGCCCTCGGAAACCAGCCACTTGTCGCCAACGGCGCGGTCGGTGCGGATCTGGCGCAGTTCCACCTCGTCCCTGGCATTGACCACCAGCGCCGTGGCCTGGCCCTTGAGGTCGCGCGTCACACCCTGCTGGGGCACGAGCAGGGCATTGGTCTTCACGCCTTCACGCAGGCGGGCATGGACGAACATGCCCGGCAACAGGTCATGGCGCGGGTTGGGAAACACCGCGCGCAGCGTCACCGAGCCGGTGCCCTGGTCCACGGCCACTTCGGAGAACTCCAGGCGGCCGGTTTCGGGATAGCGGGTACCGTCTTCCAGCACCAGGCTGACCTGGGCCGCGTTGGTGCCGGCACTTTGCAGCGCACCATTGGCCAGTTCGCGCCGCAGCCGCAGCAGGGAGGCAGAGGGCTGGGTCACGTCGACGTAGATCGGGTCGAGCTGCTGCACCACCGACAGCGCGGTAGCCTGGCCGTTGGTGACCAGCGCACCTTCCGTCACATTCGAGCGCCCGATGCGCCCGGAAATCGGCGACAGCACCCTGGTATAGCGCAGGTTGATCTCGGCACGGTCCACCGCCGCCTGCGCCTGCAGCCAAGCGGCCCTGGCCTCGTCGTACTGCTGCTTGCTGACGGCCTCGTCACCGACCAGGCGCCCGTACCGCTCTGCCAGCAGGCGGGTGGATTCCAGCGTCGCCCTGGCGCTCTTGTAGGTGGCCTCGTAGGTGGACGGGTCGATCTGGTAGAGCTGCTGCCCCTGCGTGACGTCGCTGCCCTCCTTGAACAGGCGGCGCAGGATGATGCCGTCCACCTGCGGCCTGACTTCGGCAATGCGGAACGCCGTGGTGCGCCCCGGCAGCTCGGTATCCAGCGTCAGCGGCTCGGTCTTGAGCGTGACCACGCTCACTTGCGGTGGCGGCGGGGCGGCGGCCTCTTTCTTGCTTCCGCATCCGGCAAGCATTGACATGGCGATGGCCAGCGTGACCGAAACCCAGGCGCTGCAGCCGCGTGATCGTTGCATTGCGATTTCCTGCGTAAGAATCAAGGCCGAGTCAAAACGTCACCGGCAAGTCGGTTGACCTGTGCCAGAGCGGAACAGCGGGATGAAGCAAGGGCCATGCCCGCCGTTGCGCCAGCGCCAATTGCAGAAGACGTAGCCGAGAAAGTCTATCCCGACTCGAAGAAATGGTTCGGCCGATTATCGGCTACCCATATTTCAAGAACTTACATCGCGATCCGGCGTGAGCCGCGCAACACGGGAAAGCGCAGGCACAAGGCGCTCCGCGATCACGGCACACCCGGCGCCCGGGCTATTGCGGAAACAGCGACATCTGCCCAGCCAGCAGCGTCTCGAAATCGTCGTCCAGGAACGGCAGGATCGCGTCGGCGATCGGCTGCAACTGCTTGTTGACGTAGTGGTCATAGTCGACCGGCGCCGACCGGGTCTCAAGCGGCTCCGGCCCTGAAACGGTCATCACATAACTGATCCAGCCGCCATGCTGATACTGGCGCGGACGTCCCTGGCGCTCGTTATAGGCATCGGCAATACGGGCGGCGCGGACGTGCGGCGGCACGTTGCGCTGGTAGTCATCGAGCTTGCGGCGCAGCCGCTTGCGATAGACCAGTTGCTCGTCGAGCTCGCCGGCCAGGGTGCGGCGCACGATGTCCCGCACATAATCCGCGTACGGCTCGCGGTTGAAGATCTTTTCGTATAGGGTCTGCTGGAAACGCTGGGCGAGCGGCGACCAGTCTGTACGGACCGTCTCAAGCCCCTTGAAGACCATCTCGACCTTCCCGTCGGGCCGTTCCACCTGGCCGGCATAGCGCTTCTTGCTGCCAAGGTCCGTGCCGCGGATGGTCGGCATCAGGAAACGCCGGAAGTGCGTTTCGAACTGGAGTTCCAGCGCGCTTTCCAGTCCATAGGTCTGCCCGAGGTGATCGCGCCACCAGTCGTTGACGTAGGCGACCAGGCTGCGGCCGATCTGGTTGGCATCGGCTTCCGTTCGCGCGCGGCGCAGCCAGACGAATGTGGAATCCGTGTCGCCATAGATCACCTCATAGCCGCGGGCCTCGATCAGCGCGCGGGTCTGTCGCATGATCTCGTGCCCGCGCATGGTGATCGACGACGCCAGCCGCGCATCGAAGAACCGGCAGCCGCTGGACCCGAGCACGCCGTAGAACGCGTTCATGATGATCTTGAGCGCCTGCGAGAGCGGCTTGTTCCGGTCACGCTTGGCGGCCTCGCGGCCTTGCCAGACCCTGGCGACGATCGCCGGCAGGCAGTGCTTCGTCCGGGAAAACCGCGCACCGCGGAAGCCAGGCACCGAATCGGCATCGTCCGGATGCGCCAGGCCTTCGACCAGGCCGATCGGGTCGATCAGGAAGGTGCGGATGATCGACGGGTAGAGGCTCTTGTAGTCCAGCACAAGCACCGATTCGTAGAGCCCCGGCCGCGAGTCCATGACGAAGCCGCCGGGGCTGGCCTCGGGCGCCTTCTCGCCGAGGTTGGGCGCGACATACCCCTGGCGGTGCATCAGCGGCATGTAGAGATGCGTGAAAGCGGCGACCGAGCCGCCGTTCCGGTCGGCCGGCAGGCCCGTGACCGTGGCGCGCTCCAGCAGGAACGGCAACAGCTCCGTGTTTTCGAAGATCCGCGTCACCAGCTCGCAATCGCGCAGGTTGTAGCGGGCCAGCGCCGGCTTGTCCTGCTCGAACATGCGGTCGATGGCGTCCATGCGGTCGTACGGGTTGTCGACCGCCTTGCCCTCGCCGAGCAGTGTCTGCGCCACCGACTCCAGGCTGAACGACGGGAAGCTCCACGTGGCGGAACGCAGCGCCTCGATGCCGTCGATGATCAACCGGCCCGGTGCGCTGGCGAAATAGTGCTGCTGGGCGTTGTGCTCGCGCCATTCCATCTCGGCACCGCCGCGGCCGAGGCGCAGCGGGATCTGGAACTTGCGCGCATGCTCTTGCAGCACGCGCAGGTCGAACTGGACCAGATTCCAGCCGATGATCGCGTCGGGATCGTGATCGGCCAGCCACTGGTTCAGCTGCTCCAGCAACTCGGGCCGTGTGGCGCAGTATGCGAGCGAGAAACCGACGTCGGCGGGCATCTGCGGCGCCGCGCCCAGCATGTAGACCTGGCGCTGACCGCAGCCTTCGAGCGCAATCGAATAGAGTTCGCCGAACGCGTTGGTCTCGATATCGAGCGAGACCAGGCGCAGCTTGGGCCGGTAGTCCACCGACGGCTTCATCTGGGCATTGCGCAGCGCGCCGCCGGCATCCGGCTCGCCGTCGAACCAGACCGGAGCGGTGATGAAACGCTCCATCAGGTAGCGCTCGGGCGGACGGATATCGGCTTCGTAGACATCCACGCCGGCGTCGCGCAATGAACGGCTGAGCTGGATCAGTTGCCGATGCTGGCGGCAGTACAGGCCCAGTACGGGCCGGCGCTGGAAATCCTGGAGCCTGAGCGGGCGCAGCTCGACATCGCGCTCGCGGCACAGCAGCGCCTCGGCACGCTCACGCTGCGACTCGGGGATAAACGCGACTGACGGCTGACAGGACAGGCGCAGGCGGCGCGGACCATCATCGGTCGCCAGCCAGAATTCGACTTCGGTGCCGGCCGGCGTATCGCGCCAGTGTCGGGTCAGGATGAAACCCTGCTGAAGTGCCACGTTAGGTACTTTGGGAAACGGCTACCGGTCAGGATTCTAGCGGATGGGGCCGGATGCGTGAGCCGCGTAAGCCACCCCGAGGCATCTTCGGCTCATGCAAAGCGGTCGTGCAGGATAGAGGCGGTCAATTCGCGCTTCTTCCAGTACATGTGGTGGATGCGCTGCTGCAATTTGCCCAGCACCATGGGGTCGAGGCTGCCATAGGTCAACAGCACGGCAGGCTGCGAGCCATCGCCTTCCTCGTGTTCGAGGTTGTCGAACGGGGGAAACCCATACTTTTCCAGGAAGGCCGCGATTTCCTCGTCCGAGGTGCCAGGTTCGATGTTGCCTAGCAGCAAACGACTCATGATGGTCTCTCCCGGTCGATGGAAAAGCGGCCCTGCCCCAGCCCTCATTGCGGTCTGGCACTGAGACCCGCTACCTCAATTCTAGGATGGGCTTCTGCCCTGCCGTGCCGCCTCGATCGTGGCGATATCGATCTTTTTCATCGTCATCATGGCGTCAAATGCGCGCTTGGCCGCCGCGCGGTCAGGGTCGGTGATCGCCGCGCTGAGCGCGCGCGGGGTGATCTGCCATGACAGTCCCCACCGGTCCTTGCACCAGCCGCATTCGCTTTCCTGGCCGCCATTGCCGACGATCGCATTCCACAAGCGGTCGGTTTCGGCCTGGTCGTCCGTCGCAATCTGAAAAGAGAAGGCTTCGTTGTGCTTGAAATGCGGGCCGCCGTTCAGCCCGAGGCAGGGAATGCCGGCGACGGTGAACTCGACCGTCAGGACATCGCCCTGCTTGCCGTCGGGATAGTCGCCCGGCGCGCGGTGGACGGCGCTGACAGCGCTGTCGGGAAATGTTTCAGCGTAGAAGTTTGCGGCATCAAGGGCGTCGTGGTCGTACCATAAGCAGATTGTGTTCTTGCTTTGCATTTTCGTGTCTCCTGGAAAGTCGAGCACCGGGAATCCGCGACCGGGACTCCAATGTCTCATATTCCGATGGCGGGCGCAGGCTGCGCAAAGGGTGGACTGAGGAGCCGCCAGCGGCCTCTGTCACATGGACTTGAAGGCGGCTCGCATGCAGGCGACAAAGTCATTGACGTGCGTGTCGCGTGGCGCCAGTTTCGCGCGCAGCATGTAGCTCCTGAACGGGATTTCCGGCTTGAACGGGATTGCCACGACGCCCGGGAACTTCATCGTCCGGCTGACGATGGGATTCACCAGGCTTACCCCCAGACCTTCGCTGACCATCCTGCAGATTGTCGCCGCGAAGGGGGTTTCAAGCGCCATGATCCGGGCCCCGTCGCTGAAGGCGGCATCGATTGCGCGCCTTGACATGCTGCCGCTGGGCAGGGAAATGAAGCGCTCGCCGGTCAGATCCTGCGGAACGAGCCGCTTCTTCCTCGCCAGCGGGTGTCGTGCCGGCACGACACAAACCGCGCTTTCGGTGTGTATGACGGACGCGACGACCCCCGGCTTATCGGCAATGTTGGAGACGAAGCCGATGTCGCAGTGCTGGGTGGCGATCCAGTTGGCGATGACGTGGGACTCACTGGTATCGAGAACAATGCGGACCAGGGGGTACTTTTCGCTGAACATCCGGACCGCCAGCGGGAGCACGCTCAGCGATATCGACGCGGCAGCCGCCACACGCAGCGTTCCGACGCCGGCGTCGCGGATGGCCCGCGCCGATTCGCCCAGGCTGTCCAGCCCTACGAAGGCGCGCTCCACTTCCTTGAACAGCGCCTCGGCCCCTTTGGTCGCCACGACACGTCCGGGCAGCCGGTCGAACAGCTCGAAGCCGAGCTCCGCCTCGAGCTTGCCGATGACCCGGCTCACGTTTGGCTGGGACGTGTGCAACTGCTGCGCGGCAACTGTCATGGAGCCGGTCAGCATGACGGCCCGGAAGGTCTCGATCTGTTTGAAGTTCATGCCCGCAATGGTACAGCCCTTCCTTCGTGTCCATATCAAAAATGCATGCCGACGGCAAAATCTGTCATTTGACCGGTATGCCATCGGCCTCCGATACTCAATTCACCACAGAACGTATCGGAAACCATGGAATCGAAAGTCAGCCGCCGGCTCAAGGAGCCGCTTGGAAAAGAAATCTGCGAGCACATTTACGGTCCGCGCCTTGCGCGTGACTTCTCCAGGCAATTCGCCTACCTCACCGAGGTGAACCAGGCACACCTGCTGATGCTGCACAAGACCGGCCTGGTGTCACCGGAGATCGCCAGGAAGCTGGCCAGCGGCCTGCAGCAGATGGAAAATGAAGGCCCCAGCGCGGTGACCCTCGATCCCGCCAAGGAAGACCCATATTTCAACTACGAAGCCAGGCTGATGACGGTGACCAGCCGGGACATCGGCGGGCGGCTGCACATGGCGCGCAGCAGGAACGATATTGCGGCCACCATTGACCGGATGCGCGCCCGCACCATCGTTATCGACACCATCGAGGCGCTGGGCAGGCTGCGCAAGGTGGCGCTGCAGCGCGCCAGCGAATTCGCCGATGCCGTCATGCCGGGATACACGCACCTGCAGCCTGCGCAGCCGATCACCTTCGGCTTCTACCTGAGCGCCGTGTCCGAGGCCCTGGGCCGGGACATGGACCGGCTCCATGCGGCATTGCCGAGGATCGACGCCATGCCGCTGGGTGCGGGAGCGCTGGCCGGCACGCGTTTCCCGATCGACAGGCAAGTCACGGCGGACGGGCTTGGCTTCGGCTCGCTGGTGCACAACACGCTGGATGCGGTGGCGTCGCGCGACTTCGCCTGGGAGGCGATGTCCGCCATGGCCATCATCGCGCTGACGTGGGGCCGGGTCGCGCAGGACTTCTACGTGTGGTCCACGCCCGAGTTCGGCCTCCTTGCATTTCCCGACCGGGTGGCAAGTACCTCGAGCATCATGCCGCAGAAGAAGAATCCCGCAGTGCTGGAGTACTTGCGTGGCAAGAGCGCCCATATCGTTGGCCTGTTGACGACGTCCCTGGTTACCGTCAAGGGAACGCACTTCACGCACACCGGTGACAGCAGCCGGGAGAGCATCCGCAGCTTCTGGGAATGCAGCGAGGAAACCGCGCGCTGCCTGTCCCTGTTCGAGCTGATCCTCGGCAGCGTGGAGCCGAGGCTGCCGAACATGCTGCAGCGCGTCAGCCTCGACTTTTCCGTGGCGACGGACCTGGCCGATGGGCTTGTGGCCGAGGCCGGACTGTCGTTCCGGGACGCTCACCACGTTGTGGGCGGACTGGTGCGCTTGGCACTCGATTCCGGACAATCCGCAGGCGAGCTGACCAGTGCCATGCTGGACCGTGCCGCGGTGGACGTGATCGGGCGGGCAATCGAATGGCCCGAGCACAAGCTGCGGCAGTACCTGGATCCCGTCGAGAGCGTCAACGCGCGCGGCAACGGCGGTCCGGCGCCTTCGGAGGTCACCCTCGCCATCCAGCGGCAACGCGGCCACGTTGACACCGTGCTGGCTTCGGTGAAGTCCACCCGAGCGCGCCTCGATGCAGCGCGCGATCGGATGAAGCGTGACATCGCCGCATTGGCAGCCGCCTGATTCACCAACCCGTCCTTCTATCGCCAAGAACCATGAAGCTCATCGCCAAGTTCCTGATTGCGGCGCTTACCGCTGCTTGCGTTGCCCCTGGCGCCTCCGCCGCGTACCCGGACAAGCCGATCCGCCTCATCGTCCCGTTCGCGGCGGGAGGCACCGTGAACCTCATTGGCCGTGTGCTGGCACAACGTCTCTCGGAGACCCTGGGCCAGCAGGTCATTGTGGAGAACAAGCCCGGCGCGGGCGGCACGCTGGGTGCGGACGTGGTCGCCAAGTCGCTGGCTGACGGCTATACGCTCCTGCTCGCGTCATCGAGCCACCAGTCCATCCACCCGCTCATCTACAAGAAGCTGCCCTACGACGCGAACAAGGACTTTGTCCAGGTGGCGCTGTTCGCGGCCGTGCCAAACGTGCTCGTGGTCTCGAACAAGGTACCGGCGAAGACTGTCAAGGAGTTCATCGCCTATTCCAAAGCAGGCGGCAAGACACTGTTCATGGGCTCCGCCGGCAACGGCAGCGTCAACCAGATGGTCGGCGAACTCTTCCAGCACAAGACCGGCACCAGTTTCGAGCATGTGCCGTTCAAGGGCGCGGGCCCTGCGACAGTCGACCTCCTGTCGGGGCAGATCGACCTGATGTTCGTGAACTTGCCTAACGTCTTGCCGCACATCCAGAGCGGGAAGATGCGCGCCCTCGCGGTCGCGAGCGCGCGACGGGCCGCTTCGCTGCCGGACGTGCCGACCATGGCGGAAGCTGGCGTCCCTGACTTCGTGGTCGACTCCTGGTCCGGCGTGCTGGCGCCCGCGGGAACGCCCAAGGCTGTGATCGACAAGCTCTCGCTCCAGATCAACAAGATCGCGAAGGAGAAGTCGACTGCCGACAGTCTCGCTGCCCAAGGGGCGGTCCCGCTGCCCGGCACCAGTGCCGACTATGCCAACCTGGTGCGCTTCGAGACCCAGCGCTGGCGCGAGGTGATCAGCAAGGCGAACATTGCGCTGGACTGAGGCCGCAGGACATGCCGCGTCTCACCGGGCCTGCGCCGCGCGCACGAACGCGTCGCGCGCAGTGATCCGCTTGACGTAGTCCTGGATGCACGGGCTCTCGCTGATGCGCGGCGCACCGAATCGCCCCGCCCATGCCAGCGAGGCACCGAGATAGACGTCCGCCGCGCTGAAGGTTGCGCCGAGCACGAAGGGGCCGGGAGTCAGGGCTTTCTCGATGGTGTCGATCACATCGTCATAGTCGCTCCAGCCGACCGCCTGCTTCGGCAGCGGCGCCTCTTTGCGCATCATCCGGTCAGTCAGCGCCGGTTCGAAGCAACTGCCGCAGAAGAACAGCCACCGCAGCACCGTGCCGCGCGCGGACGAGCCTGCGGGCGGCATCAACCCGGCCTGCGGAAAGGCATCTGCAAGCCAGGCGATGATCGCGCCGTTCTCGGTCAGGACCGTGCCGTCCTGCAAGACCAGCGTTGGAATCTTCCCCATCGGATTGATCGCCAGGAACTCCGGCGAGCGGCTCTCGCCCTTGGTGAAATCGATGTGCTGCAGCTTGTAGTCAGCCCCGACCTCCTCCAGCATCCAGCGCGCCACCGAGGCGCGGCTTTGGGGGTTGTAGTAGAGCGTCATGGTCATACCGTCCTCCTGCCGCGTTCGGCCGTGTGGTTTCGACCGCAGCAGGATAGCATCCGCCGGCTGCCACAAACCGCTTGCGTCGTGGGTGCCCTCATCCGGCCCGCGCAACCGCCCGCGCGAGCCGTGCGACGCCCTCCCCGATCTGCGTCAGGTTCGTGCTCGCGAAGGACAGCCGGAATGCGGCGCGCTGGCGCCGCTCCACATAGAATCCGGCACCGGCGACGAACAGCACCTTTTCCGCGATCGCGTGCGGCAGTAGTGCGGCGGCATCGTCGATGCCATCCAGCGCGGCCCAAAGGAACATCCCTCCCGCCGGCGATGCGAAGCGGATGCGGTCGCCAAAGGCCTGGCGCAGCGCCGCCGCGAGCTGGTCGCGCTTGTCACGATAGGCCGCGACTTCCCGCGCGACCTGTGCCGGCAGCCGGCCCGCTTCCAGATACTGCGCCGCGGCCAGCTGGATCCATGGCGGCGTGCACAGGTCGGATACCTGCTTGGCAATCACCGCGCGGCGCACGATCCCGGGCGCGGCGACCATCCAGCCGATCCTCAGGCCGGGGGCCAGCGTCTTCGACAGGCTGGCCAGGTGCACGAGCCACGGCCGCGCCTCGGGTACCGACGCGCACAGCGCCAGCAGCGAAGGCGGCGGTGCGCCATCGAAGCTCAGCGCCCCGTAGGGATCGTCCTCGACCAGCACCACGCGGTGCCGCGCCACCAGCTTCAGCAACTGCAGCCGGCGTGCGGGCGACAGCGTGGCGCCGGTGGGGTTGGCGAAGGTTGGCACCGTATAGATCAGCCGGGGCCGCAACGACGGCTCGGCCAGCATGGCTTCAAGTGCAGCCACGTCCATGCCGTCGTGATTAGACGGCACGCCGCGTATGTCGGCGCCGGCCAGCCGCAATGCCTGCAGCGTCGCGGAATAGGTCGGCTCCTCGACCAGCACCACGCTGCCGGGCTCGACCAGTGCACGCACGAGGAAATCGAAGCCCTGCTGCGAGCCGCTGGTCACGAGCAGTTCGTCCTGGGCCACAGGCGCGCCGCGCCCGGCCATCAACGACGCCAGCGCCTGGCGCAGCGCCGGCGCGCCTTCGGTGGCGCCGTACTGCAGGCATTCGGCGGGCCGCTCGCGCAGCACCGTCGACGACGCCGCGCCAATGCCGTCGACATCGAACAGCGTGGCGCACGGGTAGCCGCCGGCGAACGAGATCATCCCGGGGTCGGACAGGTACTTGAACAGTTCCCGGATTGGCGAGCCTGCCGGGTCGCGCAGCGCGGGGACGAAGGGATAAGCGGCGTCGGAAATCATGAGCGGATGCAGAGCGTGCTGGATATGGGCGTGCTTCAGTCCACCGAAGCACCGGACAGGCGAACGATCTCGCCCCACTTCTGGCGGTCCTTCTTCAACACGTCGGCAAACGCCTCCGGCGAGCTGGGCGCCGGTTCCGCGCCCAGCTCGCGCATTTTTGCCTGCACGCCTGGCTCGCTAAGCACGCGCGTCAGGTCCTGGCTGATTTTCTGGGCCACCGCGGCGGGCACCCCGCGCGGCGCAAGCAGGCCGAACCATGGGCTGGCATCGAAGCCGGGGACGGGGCCCGCGGCGGCGACCGTCGGCACATTCGGAAGCGCCGACGAGCGCGCTGGCGTGGTCACGGCCAGCGGCTTGAGCTTGCCCGAGCGGATAAACGGCAGCGACGCCGGCAGGTTGTCGAACATCACGTCGACGCTGCCGCCCATCAGGTCGGCGATGGCCGGGCTGCTGCCCTTGTAGGCGACGTGGCTCATCTCCGTGCCGGTCATGCGCTGGAACAGCTCGCCCGCAAGGTGCGTGGAGGTGCCGTTTCCGGCCGACGCCATGTTGACGCGCTTCGGATTGGCTTTCAGGTAGGCGATGAACTCGGGCAGCGTCTGCACGCGCGCGCGTTCCGCAAACGCCGGCGAGAGCACCACCACGTTGGGTACGCGCGCCACCATCGCGACCGGCGCGAAATCGGCGTCGGCATCATAGGGCAGCTTCTTGTACAACGCCGGGTTGATGCCGAACTCGCCCACTGAGCCCATCAGCAAGGTGTAGCCGTCCGCCGTGGACTTGGCCGCCGTGCCGGTGCCGACGATGCCGCCCGCGCCGGGGCGGTTGTCGACCACCACCGACTGCTTCCATTGCGTGGCAAGTTGCTCACCGATCAGCCGGGCCACCATGTCAGTGGTGCCGCCCGGCGGGTACGGCACGATGATGCGCACCGGCTTGGCCGGGAACTCGAGCGCGCCGGCAATGCCGGGCATGGTCGCGCCGAATGCAAGGGCGCCGGCGGCGAGCGCGCTGAACAAGTGTTTCATGCAGTCTCCTGTCTACCTGATGGTTGTCGTTATGAGGTTGTCGCGATGACGATGCCGAGAAGAGGCGGCAACGCAAGGATCGAATGATTTCTCATCAACTCCAAGCTTTCAAGCGAGATTTCCGTATAGGATGATGACCTAAAATCATCAACTCAGCCCCCCGATGCGGCAACGACTCCCCAGCCTGTCCAGCCTGCGCGCCTTCGAGGCAGCCGCGCTGCACCTGAACCTGCGCCGCGCGGCGGCGGACCTGTTTATCACCGAGAGCGCGGTGTCGCGCCAGATTGCGTCGCTGGAAGGGCTGCTGGGCGTGCAGCTGTTCCACCGCGCCAACCAGCGCATCACGCTGACGGCGGCCGGCACGCTCTACAGCGGGCAGGTGCGGGAGTTGCTGCGCAAGCTGCAGCGCGACACGCTCGACCTGATGGCGCACGAGGGCGCGGGCGGCACCGTCGAGCTGGCCTGCGTGCCCACGCTGGCGGTCGAGTGGCTGATACCGCGGCTACCGGCCTTTTATGCGCGCCATCCGGGGATCGTCGTCAATATCAGCGCGCAGTCAGACATCTTCCTGTTCGACGGCACGCCCTACGACGCGGCGATTCACTTTGGCGAGGCCGTCTATCCCGGCGCGCGTGCCGACCGGATGTTTGACGAAGAATCGGTCGCGGTCTGCCATCCGGACTTCTTCGAAGGCAAAAAGCGGATCACCCCGCATGACATCGCCCTGTCCCCGCTGCTGCACCTCGCCACGCGCATTCTCGGCTGGAAGCAATGGATGGAAGCGGCCGGCATCGACGACGTCAACGCCATGCGCGGTGCACGCTTCGACCACCACTCCATGGTCATCGCCGCCGCACGCACCGGGCTGGGCGTTGGTCTGGTGCCGCGCTTCCTCGTGGGGGAATACCTGGCAAACCGCCAGCTGGTCATGCCCGTCGCCCATTCGCAGCGCTCCACGAGCGCGTATCACCTGGTCTCGCCGGATACGCGGCCGATGAGCGAGGCGATGCAGCGGCTGCGCGAGTGGCTGCTGGAAGCCGCGGGCGAGTTTGCGACAAAACAGTCTGCGCCTGCGGACGATGCTGGCAACTAGCAAGCCGACGCACGCCGCAATTCACACCACCATTTCCAGACCCGGCGTCGGCCGGCGTTCCAGCAATGCGGCCAGCCTGCGCAGCGCAGCCGATAACTGCGCGCGGTCCTCCACGCCACCGAGCGAGATGCGGATGGCATTCGGCGCGTTGGGCCCCTCCCAGAAGGCGTCGGACGGCGTCACGCGCAGGTCCTCCGCCAGCGCGGCCCTGGTGAGCTGCTGCGCCGACCAGTGCTCGGGCAAGCGATGCCATGCGTGGATGGCGCTGGGCGGGAGCTGGCCGATCCCGCTCAGCCATCGGCTTGCCAGCGCGCATCTGGCCAACGCTTCGGTCCTGATGCCGTCGAGCAGCTGCATTGCCGAGCCATCGTGGATCCATTGGGTCGCCAGGGCGGCGGTCATCGGTGCCGCCATCAGGGCAAAAGCCCGCAGCGATGCCAGCAGATCGTCGCCGCGCCTGCCCTCGGGCAGCATGACATATGCGGTCCGCAGCCCCGGACTGAGCGTCTTGGACAGGGTCGAGACATAGTACGTGCGCTCGGGAGCGAAGCTGGACAGCGGCGGCGGCGCTGACGGCGTCAGCAGCCAGTAGGGATCATCCTCCAGCAAGGTGACATCACAGTGCGCCGCGGCCCTGGCAATAGCCTCCCTGCGTGAGGCCGGCATGGTGTGCGTAGTGGGATTCTGGGCTGTCGGATTGAGGTAGGCCAGCGTTGCACCGTCGGCACGGGCCGCTTCGAGGGCGTCGGGGAGCATCCCGTCGGCATCGACCTGCGCGATGATCACACGCCGCCCGAGTTGTGCCGCGGCCGCGCGAATGCCGGGGTAGGCCAGCGGCTCGCTCACGATCGCATCGCCAGGCCGGGTCCGGGCCAGGATCACGGCGGCCAGCGCAGCCTGGGCGCCCGGGCATACCACCAGCCGCCCAGTGGCGATGGGCCCGAATATCTGCGCGAGCCAGAGCGCTCCGGCCGACCGGTCGGCAGCACTGCCGCCGCCGAGCTGGTAGGTCATCAGCAGGTGCGGGTCGCTATGCAGCAGCACCTGCGACAGGCCGCGCCGCAACAGGTCCTGGAAATCCAGCCCCGCCGGTGGCGGCGGCACGTTCATGCTCATGTCGATCACCCGCGCCAGCTCCGCCCGCGGCGCGGCAATGAAGGTGCCGAGGGCCCCGCGGGCATCGATCAGATGGCGGCGCTTGGCCTCGTTGTAGGCACGCGTGACGGTGGTCAGGTCCACGCGGAGGGTCTTGGCCAGGCTGCGCTGTGGCGGCACGCGATCGCCGGTTACCAGCCGGCCTTCGCCGATCGCCCGCTCGATAAAGTCCACGATCTGCAAGTAGCGGGCACCGCCACCGATTGTGATCTCAAGATCCCATTTAGCACTGACATCGCTTCCTTGCATGGATTTCATCCCGTATATTTCTTCGATGTATGGGTTTTGTCTTGCATTAGCATGCCAGACATCACCGAGGGAATCCATACAAACCACGCCCGCGCGGGGCTGAGCCAGCACTTGAATCGGAGCGCGTGGCCGGGAGCCTTCGGTGATCCGTAACCAAGGTGTCCGAAATGCTCAAACCTATTGCCGGGCCGGCAGACAAGAATCGACAAGGCCCGCTCCCCCGCCCATCCCCCGGCTCGAAGCGCCGTCTTCCCACCCTGTTGCTGTGCGCCTGCCTGAGCGCCCTGCTGAGCGGCTGCAACCTCGAACTGCTCAACCCCAAGGGCAGCATTGGGGAACAGGAAAAGTCACTGATCCTGATCTCCCTGTTCGTCATGCTGATGGTCGTCATCCCCGTGATCGTCCTGACGCTGTGGTTCGCCTGGCGCTACCGCGAAACCAATACGAGCGCCCCCTATGCCCCCAAATGGGCGCACTCCACCAAGATCGAGGTCGTGGTCTGGGGCATCCCCTGCGTGATCGTGGCCTGCCTGGCTGTGCTGATCTGGGACTCGACGCACAAGCTCGATCCCTATCGGCCCCTGGAATCGCAGGTCAAGCCGATCCAGGTCGATGTAATCGCGCTGAACTGGAAATGGCTGTTCATTTATCCGGAATACGGCGTCGCGTCGCTGAACCAGCTTGCGATCCCGGTCGGCACGCCGGTCAATTTCCGGCTGACCGCGGAATCGATGATGAACTCGTTCTTCATCCCGCAGCTCGGCAGCATGGTCTACGCCATGGCGGGCATGCAGACGCGCCTGCACCTGATCGCCGACACCCCCGGCGTCTATCTCGGCCAGTCCGCCGCCTACAGCGGCCCCGGCTTCTCGGACATGCATTTCAAGACCCTGGCCACCTCGCGCGAGGAGTTCGATGCCTGGATCCAGGCTGCCCGCGCTTCGTCGCAGGCGCTCGACCTCAAGACCTACCGCACGCTTGAACTGCCCAGCAGCAAGGACCCCGTGACGCTGTACGCCGCCGTCGCGCCGAAGCTGTTCGACCAGGTCGTCGACAAATACATGCTGGCAAACGGCCAGATCTGCCGCGCGGACACCCCGGAATCTCTGCAGGCCTTCCAGCGCGTCCCGCCGGCGCCCGCTGGCCGCATGGAGCAATAAGAATGCTTGGAAAACTCAACCTGGACGCCATCCCTCTCCATGAGCCGATCATCATGGGGACGCTGGCCGTCGTGATCGTGCTGGGCATCGCACTGATGGGCGCCATCACGTACTACGGCAAGTGGAAGACCCTCTGGAACGACTGGATCTGCTCGGTCGACCACAAGAAGGTCGGCGTGATGTACATCATCCTGGCGCTGGTGATGCTGCTGCGCGGCTTTGCCGATGCCATCATGATGCGCGCCCAGCAGGCGATCGCCTATGGCGATGCCGCGGGCTACCTGCCGCCGCACCACTACGACCAGATCTTCACGGCGCACGGCGTGATCATGATCTTCTTTGTCGCGACGCCGCTGGTGCTCGGCCTGATGAACGTGATCGTGCCGCTGCAGATCGGCGCGCGCGACGTTGCCTTCCCGTTCGTTAATTCGCTGAGCTTCTGGATGTCGGCAATGGGCGCGGTGCTGGTGATGATGTCGATGTTCGTCGGCGACTTCGCCGCCACCGGCTGGGTCGCCTACCCGCCGTTGTCCGAGCTGGGCTACAGCCCCACGCCAGGCGTTGACTACTACATCTGGTCACTGCAGATATCCGGGCTTGGCACCACGCTGACGGGCATCAACTTCATCGTCACGATCTTGCGCATGCGCGCGCCGGGCCTGAACCTGATGAAGATGCCGGTCTTCACCTGGACCGCCCTGATCACCAACATCCTGATCGTGGCGATCTTCCCGGTACTGACCGCCACGCTCGCCCTGCTCACCGCCGACCGCTACCTCGGCATGCATTTCTTCACCAACGAGCTGGGCGGCAACGCCATGATGTACGTGAACCTGATCTGGATCTGGGGCCACCCGGAGGTCTACGTGCTGATCCTGCCGGCGTTCGGCGCCTTCTCCGAGATCATCGCCACGTTCTCGCGCAAGCCACTGTTCGGCTACAAGTCGATGGTGTACGCCACCTCCTCGATCGGCGTGCTGTCGTTCTTCGTCTGGCTGCACCACTTCTTCACCATGGGCTCCGGGGCGAACGTCAATGCCTTCTTCGGCATCATGACCTCGATCATCTCGATCCCCACTGGCGTCAAGCTGTTCAACTGGCTGTTCACCATGTACCGGGGCCGGATCCGCTTCCATACCTCGACCATGTGGACCATCGGCTTTATGGTGACGTTCGCGGTCGGCGGCATGACCGGCGTGCTGCTCGCCATTCCCGGCGCCGACTTCGTGCTGCACAACAGCCTGTTCCTGGTCGCGCACTTCCATAACGTGATCATCGGCGGCGTGCTGTTCGGTTGCCTGGCCGCGATCACCTTCTGGTTCCCGAAGGTGTTCGGCTTCAAGCTGAACGAGTTCTGGGGCAAGGTGTCGTTCTGGTGCTGGCTGACCGGCTTCTTCCTGGCCTTCATGCCGCTCTACGTGCTCGGCTTCAAGGGCATGACCCGCCGGATGAACCACTATGCCAACGTCGACTGGCATCCCTACCTGGTGGTGGCGCTGGTGGGTGCCTTCGTCATCGGCGCTGGCATCCTGGCGATGATCGTGCAGTTCGCGGTCAGTATCCGCGACCGCAAGCAGAACCAGGACCTGACCGGCGACCCGTGGGATGGCCGCAGCCTGGAATGGTCGACCGCCTCGCCCGCGCCGTTCTACAACTTCGCGCACGTGCCGCATATCACCTCGCTGGAACAGCACTGGGACGACAAGGAAGCCGGGCGCGCATGGCGCCAGCCGGCCCGCTACGAAGACATCCACATGCCCCGCAACACCTCGGCAGGCTTCATCGTGTCGGCGTTCGGGCTGCTGTGTTGCTTCGCGCTGGTCTGGCACATGTGGCTGGTGGCCGCCGTCGGCCTGGTCGGCGCCATCGCCACCTTCATCGTGCGCAGCTATGACCGCGACGTCGACTATTACGTGCCAGCCGCCGAAGTCGAGCGGATCGAGCGCGCGCGCTATGCACAACTGCAGGAAGCTGCCTGACCATGACTCCGACTCTCTCCCCTACCCTGCACCATCCCGGGCACGAGGCGGCCCACGACGCGGCGCACCACCATCACGAAGCCGGCGCGCACACTCCGCTGGGGTTCTGGCTCTACCTGATGAGCGACTGCCTGATCTTCGCGGTGTTGTTCGCCACCTTCGGCGTGCTGTCCGGAAACACGGCCGGCGGCCCCGGCGGGCGGCAACTGTTCGAGCTGCCGTTCGTGTTCGCCGAAACCATGGTGCTGCTGCTGAGCAGTTATACCTTCGGCCTGGCCATGCTCAGGCAGGGCGCCGACGACGCGCCGCGGATGATCCGCTGGCTGGCGGTGACCTTCGCGCTCGGCGCACTGTTCATCGCCATGGAGGTCTATGAGTTCGCGCACCTGTTGCATGAGGGTGCGGGCCCCGGCGTCAGCGCCTACCTGTCGGCCTTCTTCACGCTGGTCGGCACGCACGGGCTGCATGTCACGTCTGGCCTGCTGTGGCTTGCGGTGATGATCCACCAGATCAGGCATTTCGGGCTGGACGATATCGTGCGCCGCCGCCTGGCCTGCCTGAGCCTGTTCTGGCACTTCCTGGACCTGGTCTGGATCTGTGTCTTCACCTTCGTCTATCTGCGGGAGTTCGCATGAAATCGTCCCACCTTCATTCGGTGCATGCGGACCAGACGGCCGCGCACGGCAGCGTGCGCAGCTACACCATCGGACTGCTGCTGTCGGTCGCGCTGACGATGGCATCGTTTGCGGCAGTGATGACCGGATCCCTGCCAACGCAGGCCGCGATCGCGCTGGTCGTGGGCCTTTGTGTCGCGCAACTGCTGGTGCAGCTGGTGTACTTCCTGCATCTGGGCGCCGGTCCCGGCCAGCGCGGCAACACCGCCATCTTTGCCTGTACCGGCTTCCTGATCGTCATCGTCGTGGCCGGCTCGCTGTGGGTGATGCACAACGCCGATATCAACATGATGCCGACCGACATGTCCATCGAACGGGCACGTGCAAAAGACTAGCGCTCGCGCGCAAGGAGGCTTTCCACCATGTATATCTATGACGCCATTGACCAGAAGCTCGTCGACGAACGCGTCGTGCAGTTCGCCGACCAAACCCGCCGCTTCCTGAGCGGCCAGCTCACCGAGGATGAGTTCCGCGTGCTGCGGCTGCAGAACGGCCTCTATATCCAGCGCCATGCACCCATGCTGCGCGTGGCGATTCCCTACGGCATGCTGGCGTCGCGGCAGTTGCGCAAGCTTGCGGAGATCGCGCGCCGCTGGGACCGCGGCTACGGGCACTTCAGCACGCGGCAGAACCTGCAGTTCAACTGGCCGCGGCTCGAGGATGCGCCTGCCATTCTCGCGGAGCTGGCCACGGTGCAGATGCACGCGATCCAGACCAGCGGCAACTGCATCCGCAATACCACCACCGACCACTTTGCCGGCATTGCGCCCGACGAACTGGTGAACCCGCTGGTGTGGTGCGAGATCGTCAGGCAATGGTCGATGCTGCATCCGGAGTTCGCCTTCCTGCCGCGCAAGTTCAAGATTGCCATCAGTGGCGCGCAGACGGACCGGGCCGCGGTTGGCGTCCATGACATCGGGCTGCAGGCCGTTGAACAGGACGGCCAGGCCGGCTTCAAGGTCTGGGTCGGTGGCGGCATGGGCCGAACGCCGATGGTCGGCAAGCTGATCAACCCCTTCGTCCCCTGGCAGGACCTGCTGACCTACCTGCAGGCCACGCTGCGCGTCTACAACCTGCACGGCCGCCGCGACAACAAGTACAAGGCGCGCATCAAGATCCTGGTGAAGGACCTGACCCCGGAAGTGTTCCGGGCGCAGGTGGATGAGCAGTGGCAACGCATTCGCGGGGGCCCGGACACCGTGTCTGAAGGCTTTGTCGCATCCATTGCCGAGCGCTTCACGATCCCGCCGTATGAGCCCGCGGCCGCCGACGAGCCGGACGAGTCAGCCGAACTGGCCAAGACTGACCGTGCCTTCCGCCTCTGGCTGAAAAGCAATGTGCATCGGCACCGGGTGCCTGGCTACGCAGCCGTCACGGCATCGCTGAAAGCCGCGGGCCAGGCGCCCGGCGACATCACTGCGGAGCAGATGGAAATCATGGCTGACCTGGCCGAGCGCCACGGCTTCGGCGAACTGCGCGTGTCGCATGAGCAGAACCTGATCCTTGCCGATGTCCGCCGCAGCGGCCTGCACGCCTTGTGGCAAGCGCTGGACGCTGCCGGGCTGGCCACGCCGAACGTGGGCCTGATTACCAACATCATCGCCTGCCCCGGGGGCGACTTCTGCTCGCTGGCCAATGCGGTCTCGATCCCTCTGGCACAGGCGATCCAGGAGCGCTTCGACGACCTCGACCATGTACACGACATCGGCGAGCTGGACCTGAACATCTCCGGCTGCATCAACTCCTGCGGCCACCACCATATCGGCCACATCGGCATCCTCGGCGTCGACAAGGCCGGCGAGGCCTGGTACCAGATCACCATCGGCGGCCGGCAGAACGGCGGCGACGGCCAACGCCGCCCGGATGGCGTGGCGGCCAGCGGCGCAGCCATCGGCCGCATCATTGGGCCGTCCTTTGCCCAGGAGCAGGTTCCGGATATGGTGGAGAGGCTGATCGAGACCTATTTGCTGCATCGGGACAGCGAAGCCGAACGCTTTGTCGACGTGGTTGGCCGTATCGGCATCGAACCCTTCCAGCGCGCGGTGTACCCGGACCCTGACAGCGGCGCGCGGCGAGCTCGCCAGGAGGCAGTAAATGCCTGACCATGACCATTGCGCCGGGCAGGACCGGCACAACGTCATCCGTGACGGACGACTGATCGCGGATGACTGGCTCGCTCACATCTGGGATGCGCAAGACGCCGACAACACCTGCCCGCCCGACGCGCCCGGCTACCTGGTGACACTGGAGAACTGGATCGCCCACCGCCAGCGATATCGGCTGCGACAGTATCCGCTCGCGGTCTACCTGTCGCCGGACGCGGAGCCTCAGACCCTGCTGGAACCTGGTGCCACGACCGTTGACCCGACAGGCATCGCGATCATTGCCATCGATTTCCCGGTCTACACGGATGGTCGTGGCTATTCGATCGCACAGCTGCTCCGTCACCAGCTAGGCTGGACCGGAGAGCTGCGCGCCGTGGGTGACGTGATGATCGACACCGTGCACTACCTGGCGCGTTGCGGTTTCAACAGCTTTGCGCTCAAGCCCGGGCACGACCCGGCAGCGGCGCTGCGCGCGCTGGCCACGTTCTCGTCGTCGTACCAGCGTAGCTATGGCCCGGCAAGCCGATAGCAAGCGCTGCCTGGCGCCGATACGAAAGATGCCCTCCCAGCCCAGCGCCAAGCCTGATAGCTTGTGGTCCGCTATCGCCGAACTCTCGGGCGAGCAACTGCATACGATTATCGATATCGCGCAGCTCTCACCGAAGGCGACGACGGATATGGCTTCGTTCCGGGCTCGCATTCTCGGTGTCTTCGGAAACGTCGCCGGTTTTGAAATCACACCGCCTTCGGAATCCATCCTGCAAGAGCTCTGGGAAAGGTATCGCTCCACACTCTCCACGCTCTAGCTGCGCGGATCATTCGGAAGATCGGCCCGACCCGGAGCGCGATGCCGCGCGTTCAAAAATTGGCTTCGATGGCCTTCCTGGCGCCCTCTGGCACCTCGTTCGGTATGACGCGGTGCGCGAGTATCGCGTAGCTCCGGGCAGCCGCCACTGCGGCGGGATTCACCAGCCGCTTCGGGCCGCCCAGCCACGCAAAATGATCTCTCCCGTCGTCACTCCGGAACCACGCGAAGTCGCCGATGGCGTCAAGGCCGCGCTTCACCATCTTCAGCAGCGCCAGGGCTTCCTCTGAAACCCCCAGGTGCCGCCCTGTGTCATGAATGACCGTGGCCAGGTTGCGGAGCTTGTTGGTCGAGGTGGTCTCGCCGTTTTCCTGGTCAGGTAACAGCTCGACGACCAGAATCCCCCTGTGCGCGGTGATGCGTGCGTGCTGCATAGATCCTCCCAACGGATGGTTGTCGCCTTGCGATCCTACGCATTGACCAAGCAAGTTCCTGGCCAGGCCATGCCAAAAGTGCAGCCTACCGCCCGTTTATGACATTACGCCCCGGCATTGGCTGCGCGAGCGGCGGTTGAGCGCGGCGCCGGTGCGGCGCTATTGGTCCGGTGTTGGCACCGGCCCGGCACTTCCCGAGGACTGTTGGGCCGCAAGCGACTCGCGAGGCCCAATCGCACCTGCACAACCCGCCACTCCCATGGCAAGGCGCTGGCCTATCCTTGCTATGGGAGGCTCCGCGCGGCGATCCTGCCGTCGGGCACAGGAATCGGCTGTTGGTCAATCCCGGCGGGAGGGCGGCATGCGCGCGTTGGTCTTCTGCTCTGTGCAGTTCCTGTTGGCGGTGACATGGACCCTCTATGTGGCCTTCCTGCCGCAGCTGGCCGCGCAGGCCGGCATCGCGCGCGCGCACGTCGCCTTGATCCTGCTGATGGACCAGTTGATCTTTGTCGCGATGGACTTCACGTTGGGCATCGCGGCCGACCGTGTCGCCAACGCAATGCGCAGGCTGGGAGGCTGGGTGCTGGGGCTGTCCGTCATCTCCGCGATGGCGTTCGTGCTGCTGCCCCGGGTAACTTCACCGGTGCTGCTGCTGGGCCTGACCGCGCTGTGGGCGGCCACCTCTTCGGCATTGCGCGCGCCGCCCATGGTGATCATTGCCCGGCGGCTGCCCGCGACCGCGTCGTCGTTCCTGGTGGGATGCTCGCTGCTCGGCGTCGGCCTTGCCGGAGCCGTGGCGCCGCTGCTGACCGCCCGGCTGCGCGATGCGTCGCCCATGCTGCCGTTCCTGGCCGCCAGCGCGGGGCTGGTGGTGGCCGTGGCCGCGCTGCGATGGATGGAATCCGGCCCGGCGCGCCACGATGCCGACGCCGTGCCCGCGCCGGCAGCCGGCGTTGCGCTCAGGCGCGTCTGGCTGCTCTTTGCCGCAGTCTGGGTGCTTGCGCTCGGCTTCCAGATCCACACCACCGTCAACTCCGCGCCGGCCTACCTGCGCTTTGTCACGGCTGCCGGGCTGGAGCGCGTGACGCCGGTGTTCTGGATTGGCTTCGCGCTGGGCGCGCTGCTGCCCGCGACATCGTTGCTGCGGCGCTATCCGCCCTATACGCTGCTGGTGACCGCCGCGGCCCTTGGCGCGCTGTCGTTGTTCGGCTTCACCGTGGCGGGCTCGCTCCGGACCATCCTCGCCGTGCAATGTCTTGCCGGCGGCCTGTGGGGAATCATGTTCGCCGCGACGGCCAATGCGGCGCTCGACGCCGGTCAAGTCGGCCGCGAAGGGATGTACACCGGGCTCGTATTTGCCGCCCTGGCGGTTGCCGCGTTCATGCGCATTGCCCTGGTGTCATCGGGCGCCAGCAAGACCGCCGTGCTGGCAAGCCTGCTGCCATGGCTGCCAGCCGTGGCCTGGAGTGCCGGTGCCCTGTTGCTGGCGGCTTTCCTGTCAGGAAACCTGACCTACCTGATGGCACGTAGACAGGTGCTGCGCCAGCAGGTCGGTTCCGGTTAGCGGGGCCTTCCCTTTCCTGGTCCGCTGCTTACCTATCTGGAGAATTCGAATGAAGATCGCTAGCGCAGTTTCCGCTCCGGTGGCCGGGGCGTTGATGTGCCTGTGCATCGGCACCGCACACGCCGCCGGCATGCAGGTGTCGTCCACCTCGTACGCCGAGGGAGCCACGATCGGCTCGCAGTATGCGCATGATGGCGTTGGCGGCGACCAGAAGCCCTGCGGTGGCAAGGGCGTGTCGCCGCAGGTCTCGTGGACGAAGCTTCCCGCGGGCGCGAAGTCTGTCGCCATCCTGATGTATGACATGGACGGCGTCGCCGGTCTCGGGGTCTCGCATTGGGTCGCCTACAACATTGCCGCAAATCGCGGCCAGCTGAAGGAAGGCGAAGGCAAGGCGGACGGGCCAGGCATCACGGTCGGCAAGAACGTGCGTGGCGAGGCAACGTACCGCGGCCCCTGCGCGCCAACCGGCGAGGCGCCCCACCACTACGTCGTCACGGTCATCGCGACGGATCTGGCGCCGAACCTGCCTGCGGGCATGACGCGCGAGGAACTGATGGCTGCGCTCAAGGGGCATGCCCTGGAGGCACAGAGCTTTGTCGGACGGTTTGGGCGTTGAAGGGCGCGGCGTGTCCCGGTGCGGTAGTGCGGCGTCGGGTAGCCGGCCGGATGCAAAATCAGCGCCGCATGATTGCCACGATCGAATCCAGCCGGGTTCTGTCACAGGCCAGCGCCATGCCGTCCGCAAACACCGGCTGCGCCAGCCGTGTCAGCACATCGCCCGGCGGTGCCTCCACCACCAGCCTGGCGCCATTGGCGTGGGCCAGCAACATGGTTTCATGCCAGCGCACTGGCGTCGCCATGTTCTGCGCGAGATCCTCCGCGATTCTGCGTGGATCGCGCAGTTCGCGCGCCTTGCTCGCACTGAAGTAGCGCAGCGCAGGCGCCGAAATCGCCACCCCCTGCATGGCTTCGCCCAGGGAGCGCGCGGCGTCAGCCAGCAGCGGACAGTGCGACGGCACGTGGATGGCGACCGGCCTGGCCGCCTGCGCACCAGCCGCCAGCGCCAGCGTCGACACTTCCGCCAGCGCCGACAGCTTGCCCGCGATCACAATCTGCGTGGGGGCGTTGAAATTGGCCAGGTACACCGGTTGCTGCGGCGTGCAGACCTGCGCCACCAGCGGTTCAAGCCGGTTCCGGTCCAGGCCGAGGATCGCCGTCATGCCATAGCCATGCGGAAAGGCCTGCGCCATCAACTCCCCGCGCAAACGCACCAGCCGCAACGCATCGGCAAAGTCCAGCACACCTGCGGTCACCGCCGCCGCATAGGCGCCGATGGAGAGACCGGCCACCGCGTCGGCGCGGGCGTCATGCGCGGCCAGGCAGCGCGCCATGGCCACGCCCGCCGTCAGCAGGCAAAGCTGGGTCCATACCGTGGACTGCAGGCTTGCCGGCGTATCCATCTCCGCCGCCGGCACTTGCAGCACGTCTTCCGCCTCGGCCAGCACCGCTGCCACCGCGGCATGCGCGGGCAGGTCCTTCAGCATGCCGGTCCGCTGTGTGCCCTGGCCGGGGAAGGTAAGCAGGACATTCATGCCGTGGGTTGCCAGGGATCGTCGCACAGCCGCGGGCCGTGATCCGTCTTCAGCAGCACCTTGCCGCCGCTGCGCAGGCGTTCCAGCAGCGAGAAGCCACCAAACGGGGTCGCGACCTGTATATCGAGCCTGGCCGGCGCGGCGCGCTGCAGCTCGGCCAGCAGGTCCAGATGCGGGGCCGGGAGGGGTTGTGCGGCCTGCACGACGAGGTCAAGGTCGCTGTCGGCACGCAGCACGTTGTGCGGACAGGCGAGCGAGAAGCCGGCGCTGCCCGTCACGCCCCACCGGATACCGGCGGCGTCGAGCCAGTCGGCGATGGCCTCGAGCGCGAGGATTGCTGGCAGGGCCGCCAGCTCCGGCCGCCGCCGCCATGCACGCTGCGCGGCCAGGTCCATCGGCGTGACAATCTTGCGGATCGCCGCGGGCGTGATCCAGGTGCCGAAGCGTTCCGCGCGCGTGCGGCCGCGCAGCCCGACGGGGACTGCGCCAGGCCGGCGGCCGTCGCGCCGGACGACCAGCGGGGTCTCGCGCAGCGCTGGCAGGCAGACCCATTCCGGCAAGGCGTCGCGGCCCAGGTCGCTTGCCGGATCGCCCAGCCAGACCAGGTCGTGTGGCGCGGGGGTCGCCGTGTTCAGGCTTGCCATTGCCGCGACAGGCAGTCACGCACTGCAGCCGACGCCTTGCGGTTTGCGCCCGCCAGCCGGCCGGACAGTCCGTGCGCCGGGTCGCGTCGGATCTCCGCCAGCGCAGAAAGGATGGTGTCGCGCGCCAGGTGCACATCGGCCGGCACCGGGGCACTTGCCGACTCGACGTCGATCAGCCGCCACAGGATGCCCAGCGTGGCGAAGTTTTCGATGTCGTAGGCCATCGGCGGAACCGTCGACGCCAGCGCTTCGAGGTCCTCGACTGTGCGCATGGTGACCCTGGCGGCGGCCTCCTTGCCCATCGCATGCACCAGCACGCCCTCGTCATTGAGCGCGATGATGCGGTTGGCCTGGTAGCCGTGCGCGAGGAAGGCTCCCGACATGGCACGCCCGACGATCAGCGCCACCACCGGATGGCCGGCCAGCCGCGCCTCGGCATAGGCAGCGACAGCGCCGGCCAGCGCCTGGTGGATGCCGAGCGCTTCTTCGCGCCGGCCGTAGGCCTGGCTGGGCGTATCGACGATCGCCACGATGGCGCGCTTGACCGGCAATTCGCGGTCTGCTTCGATCGCTTCGCGCACCGCGCGCGCCAGCGACCAGCCTTCGAGCAGACCGGCCTCGCCATGACGTGCCCGCGGGAAGCGGCTGTCGGCGTCAGGCACCAGCGCGATCCAGCGAACCGCGGTCCCCGCCAGTTCGCCGTCGGCAACCAGCACTGAGTCCGGCAGCCCCGGCTGGATCCGTGCCGCGGGCGCCAGTGCCTGCAGCCAGCGTTCACCGCGGCTGGGTTCGCGCGCGGTAGCGGTTTGGGTTGGTGAGTTCATGCGTCGGTCCCCCGTTGCAACAACGCCTGCACATCGGCCGGCGTGGGCTGCGCACTGGCGTCGTACGCCTGCAGCGCGGCCAGGTATTGGGCGTATTGTTCACTGCGATGGCTTCCCGCGACCGGGCCGCGCAACAGTTCGGCGACCTGCCTGCGCGTCGCGTCGCAGTCGTCATCGACATACGCATCGGCGAAGCCGGTGGCAACGCGCTGCGTGCCGCCGGTGAAGCTCCAGATAAAGGGCCGGTCACGCGAGTCGTACTCGGCGATGCCCGCCTCCTGCTCGATCACGGCCGGACCGTTCAGGCCAAGGCGCCCTTCCTGCGTCATCACCAGCGCGGTACACAGGCCCGCGGTAATCGACATGCCGCCGAAGCAGCCCACCTGCCCCGCGATCACGCCGACCACCGGCTGGTAGCGGCGCAGGTCGACGATGGCCGCATGGATCTCGGCAATCGCGGCCAGGCCGAGATTGGCTTCCTGCAGGCGCACGCCGCCGGTCTCCAGCAGCAGCACTGCGCGCGTCGGTTCACCGCGGCGGTTGTCCTCGGCGGCCAGCTCCAGTGCACCGGCAATCTTGGCGCCGCCGACTTCGCCCATGCTGCCGCCCTGGAAGGCGCCTTCGATGGCCAGCACCACCACCGGCATCCCGTCGATGCGCCCCTTGGCGACCACCACGCCGTCATCGCTCTGCGGCACCACACCCTGCGGCGGCAGCCACGGCGACTGCAGGCCGTCGAACGGCCCCGCCAATTCGCGGAAGGTGCCCGGGTCCAGCAACGCACGAGCGCGCTCGCGTGCCCCCAGTTCGATAAAGCTGTTGCGCGCCAGCAGTTCCGCCGTGTTCATGCGCCCTCTCCTTGTTGGGGGTCGCCCAGCGCCTCGAAAGCCTCCGCCAGGCGCATGCCGACCACGCCCGGCGTGGCGCCGAAATCGTGGATGCGGATCTGCATCGACGCGCGCGGCTCGGCGGCGAAGACGCGCGCGAGCTGCGCATCCCAGACACGGCCATAGCCATTGACCGAAGTGGTGATCTCAACCGTGGTCACGCCGCCGCTGCCGGGCTCGACCAGCACCTCGAGGTCGCCCGACCCCACCACGCCCACCAGCACGCGCGCCCTGGCAGGCTGCCCCGCCGGAAATTCAAATCGCAGTTGTTCCATCAAAGTCCCCTGAATTGTTGCCCATCGAGCCCTGCGACAGCCGGTCGAGGAAGATCGTCGCGGCCAGCAAGTCCGCAGCGCCGCCCGGCGAGGCGCGCTGCGCCAGCATGCCGGCGTCCAGGCTGCGCAGGTGCCGCCGTCCCACCACCGTGCCCGCGCCACCGGCGGCGAGCACCGCCTTTGCGCCGGTCTGCATGTAGTCCAGGCCCTTGCGCCCCGACCTCGCCAGCACACAGGTATCGTCCAGCTCGCTCATCAACGCCAGCAGCGCATTGAGACGTGCCGTGGATTCGGTGTCGCCGCGCGCGCGGCTGCGTTGCAGGGCCGGCAGCGCCAGCCGCATCACGTGCGGGAACCCTGCCCGTGCCTGCGCCCGCGCACCGCCAACGCCGTACGCCAGGCAGGCGAGCTCGCCCTTGTTGCCGGTAACCACCGGCCGGTGGCGGTCGGGCAGCGCGGCGATGGCACCCGCCGTGGCACTGATCGCCGCGGCATTGGCGGGCTGCCCGGCGGCGCCGAGCTGTCCTGCGGCGCCGACCAGCAAGCCGATGCACCAGATGGCGCCGCGATGCGTATTGACACCGCCGGTGGCGGACAGCATCACCGCCTCTGCCTCGCGGCCGAGCGCGCCCAGTTGCTCGCGCAGCCCATACCCGACGCGCGGCGCCTGCAGGCCGGCATCGGCCATGGCCGCGAACGACGGGCCCAGCGAGTGCGCTGAGCGCAGCATCAGCGGCAATGTCAGGTCGGCATGCGCGCCGCTGCCACGGCTGTCGACCAGGCCAGGCTTGGGCGACAGCCGTGCTTCTTCCACGATCGCGCTGACCGCCAGGCCAGCGAGTGCCTGGGCGCGCGGAACGGCCGCCGGCTGGTGCCGGTGCTGCGCCGGCGTGTGCAGGATCCTTGCTGCTGCGCTCGCCATTACCAGCTCCGGAAGCGGGCGGGCGGCGCGTACAGCCCGCCGGACCAGTCCACCAGTTCGGCCATGCTCTTGGCCGCCAGCAGGCTGCGCGTGGCCTGGCTGCGCTGCACACCCAGGTCTTCGGGCAGCGCGATCAGGCCGTCGCTTCGCATCCGGCGCGTGGTGGCAGGATCATGCTTCATGCCGATCGGCGTGACGCCTGCCACCGCGGCGATCATCCGGCGCCGCTCTTCCAGCGATTGCGCCTTGTACAGGTAGGCGATGCCTTCCTCGGTCAGCACGTGCGTGACGTCGTCGCCGTAGATCATCACCGGCGCCAGCGGCATGCCGCTTTCGCGCGCGACGTCGACCGCGTCCATCGATTCCACGAAGGTGGGCTTGCCACCCGCCTGGAAGGTCTCAACCATCTGCACCACCAGCTTGCGGCCGCGCGCGAGCGGGTCGTCCGTCTCGATCAGATCCAGCCATGCCGGCGTCGGATGCCGGCGCCCGCCAGGCTGGTGCCCCATGTTGGGCGCGCCGCCAAAGCCGGAAAGCCGCCCGCGCGTCACTGTGGACGAGTGGCCGTCGCCGTCGATCTGCAGGGTCGATCCGATGAAGAGGTCCACCGCGTACTGGCCGGCAAGCTGGCAGAACGCGCGGTTCGAACGCATCGAACCATCCGCACCGGTAAAGAAGACATCCGGCCGCGCGGCGACATAGCCCTCCATGCCCAGTTCGCTGCCAAAGCTGTGCACGCTCTCGACCCAGCCGGTCTCGATGGCGGGGATCAGCGTCGGATGCGGGTTGAGGGTCCAATACTTGCAGATCTTGCCCTTCAGACCCAGCGACTCGCCGTAGGTCGGCAGGATCAGCTCGATCGCCGCGGTGTTGAAGCCGATGCCATGGTTGAGCGACTGCACCTGGTGGCGCTCGTAGATGCCGCGGATCGCCATCATCGCCATCAGCACGTGGACCGGCTTGATCAGGCGCGGGTCGCGCGTAAACAGCGGTTCGCAGAAGAAAGGCTTGTCCGCCTGCACCACGTAGTCGATCCAGGAGCCGGGCACGTCCACGCGCGGCAGGCCGGTGGGGTCGTCGACGATCTCGTTGACTTGCGCAATGACCAGCCCGTCGCGGAAGGCCGCGGCCTCTACCAGTGCCGGCGTGTCCTCGGTGCTGGGGCCGGTGTAGAGATTGCCCTCGCGGTCGGCCTTGTAGCCGGCGATCAGCACGACGTTGGGGACCAGGTCCACGTACAGCCGCGCATAAAGCTCGATATAGGTGTGGATCGCGCCCACTTCGAGCTGGCCGTCCTCCAGGAACTGCGAGATGCGGATGCTCTGCGCGCCGGCGTACGAGAAATCCAGCTTGCGCGCGATGCCGCGCTCGAACAGGTCCAGGTGTTCCACCCGGCTGACGCTCGGGATGATCATGTGGAGTGCATTCACACGCGCGGGATCGACCTGTGCCAGCGAGCGCGACAGAAAGTCGGCCTGCTTCTGGTTGTTGCCCTCCAGCACCACGCGGTCGCCCGAAAGCAGCACTGCCTCCAGGAAGGGCACGATATCGCTGGTCGGCACCAGCTTGCCCTGGGCAATGGCGGCGGCGTTCTGCTTGCGGCGCGCCTTGGCTTCCCTGCGGGTGTTCCATTGGCGGCCTGTGCTGGTGGTGGTCATCGCATCTCCGGGCTGACGTCTGTCTGATGTGCCCACCTTAAACAGGCGGCGCTCACCGAACAATCACGTTGGGCGGAGAACCATTACGCTGGCCGGAAGCAAGGCCTGAAGCGCGGCCGGACCCAGCCTCGGCGTCCTATGGCTCCGCGTCGCGCATGGCCATGCGGCACACCGCGGCCAGCGCCAGCAGGTTGGGATCGCGCTCGCGGCGGCGCAGGAAGCTCAGGCCGATGGTCTGCTTGATGTCGTATTCGCCGGCCAGTGGCACGAACGCCACGTTGCGCGAATACACCCCTTTCACCCGCCCCGGCAAAAGCGTGTAGCCGATGCCACCACCCACCAGGTTCATCAATGAGAAGATATCGCCGACTTTCATCACCACGTTTGGCGTGAATTGGGCAATGCGGAAGGCCTCGACAAAGCCGTGATAGGTGACGAAGCCCTCGCTCAATGCCACAAATGGCTCGTCGCGGCAGGCTCGCAGGTCGACCGCCGGCATCGAGGCGTAGGGCGAGTCGGCAGGCGCCGCAAAGAAGATATCGTCCTCGAACAGCGGGATCGACTCGATCTCCGGATCGGGCTCGGGCACGGCCATCAACGCGGCATCGATCGAGCCCTGCTTGAGTTTGTGCAGAAGGTCCGCATTGGAGCCCAGCACCAGTTCAGTCTGCATTTCCGGGCGCCGCAGCTTAAGCCCGATCACGATCCTGGGCACGGTCTGGACCGTCAGCGAGTAGAGCGAGCCGATCTTGAGCTGGTCGGCCGAATAGCCGGCGGCCTCGCGCGTGGCGCGGATGCCGTCGGCCATGGCCTTGAGCACTTCCCTTGCCGTATCCGCCAGCACATAGGCCGCATCGGTCGGGATCAGGTTGCGGCCCTCATGCCGGAACAGCGCGCAGCTCGTGCCCTCTTCCAGCGAATGCAGCGCACGGTGCACGCTGACCGTGCTGGTGTCCAGGATCTCGGCCGCCTTGGCCAGGTTGCCGGATTCCATGAACGCCAGCAGGGCTTCGAGTTTGCGGAAGGTGATCTCTTCGCCAATGCGGATTCTCATGGTTCTGGGCTCGGGTGTGGGGGCGGCCTCCTATCTTAGCCGCGTGGCGGCCAGTTCGCATGGTTAGTGGACTAACTGGCTTGGCCGAGCGATCGCGACCGGAATTCAGAGCACAACGAAGATAAACCACAGCACGACCGGCGCAATCACGGTCACCAGCGCGCCATAGACCATCAGCTTGCGGAAGAAGGCCTGCCGGTCCACGCCCTGTGCGTTGGCCAGTACCAGCGCACCGTTGGTCGAAAACGGGCTCACATCCACGATCGTCGAAGACACCGCCATCGCCGCGATAAAGCCGATCGCGCTGACGTCGGAGCCTTGCTGCAGGAACGGCACGGCAAGCGGGATCAGCGAGCCGAGCACCGCGGTTGACGATGCAAACGCCGACACCACCGCACCCACAAAGCACAGCAGCAGCGCCGCCATCAGCGGCGAGGTCAGGTGGGCCACGCTATGGCCGACGAAATCGATTGTGCCCATCTTGTCCATCACGCCCACAAAGGTGCTGACGCCGACGATCAGCATGATCTCGGGCCACGACACCTGGCCCAGCGCGCGCTTCTGCAGCTCCGGTGCCATCAGCGTGAGCAACAGCGCGATGGTCAGCGAAACGAAGCCGATATCGAGCTTGAAGTAGAGCGTGAGGACGGCCAGTGCCACCAGGCCGGCCACGGTCAGGTACTGGTAGAGGCCGGCCGGCGCCTCGGCGGTGCTGGCGGCATCGCCCTCGAGCATCGATCCGCGGTCGCGCGCCATCGTCTTCCGCTCTTCCATGCCGGCCTCGGCCTCGGCATCGCCATAGATCTGCGCGCCCTGTGCCGGCACGGTGTGTGCACCGAAGGGTTGGCCCATGGCCAGCACACCGTCGGCGACCACCTGCGGCGCTGCCGCCGCCGGCGCCGCTTGCCGCATCAGGCGCAGGCCGCCGAATGCGACGAACAGTCCCGCGGCCACGGCAAGGTTGACACCCAGGCTGGCAAAGGCCGTCGCCATCTCGTTCAGCGGCAGCCCCGCCTTCTGCACGATCTTGTTGGTGATGCCGCCATAGATGCTGATCGGCGAGAAGCCGCCGCCCTGCGCACCGTGGATCACCATCAGGCCCATCAGCAGCGGGTTGATGCCGTAGCGCGCGGCAAAGCCCAGCGCGATCGGCGCGATGATTGCCACCGCTGCCGGGCTGACCGCGCCGACCGAGGTCAGCACCGCCGCGATCATGAACATGATCCACGGGATCGCCGCGATCCGGCCGCCCACGGCGCGCACCGCAAGCCGCACCAGCCAGTCGATGGTGCCGTTGTTCTGCGCCACGGCGAACAGGTATGTGATGCCGACCAGCGTCAGGAACAGGTCGGCGGGGAAGCCGGCCAGGATAGCCTTGGCCGGCATGGCGGCAACCAGGGTGCCGACCAGGAACGCGCCGACAAAGGCCAGCGCGCCCATGTTGATGGGCAGGACCGTGGCGATGACGAACATCAGCCCCAGGACAGAGATGGAAATCAGGTGTTGCGACATAGCGGCTCCGTCGCGGCAGGCGCGCCGGGGCGCCCATCGCTTGGTAGGAATTGCGTGGGATTGGTTTTCGGCTGGAACTGCCGAAGGTGATGCGCCGCTACGGCAAGGTGTGGAAGGGGTAGGCCGTCACATGCGTCTCCTTGTGGATAAGGCCTCGCTTGAATGCTTCAAGTCGGCGCCATTTTTGAGTCTTGCTTTTGAGCCAAGAATAAGGTGGCGGACAATGAGCATCAATTAAGGTGCGAGGGCAATCCTTACGGAGACCGGAATAGCATCGGGAGCGCCAGACGGATCACAGTACATCGGTGGCAAGGCAGGCGCGCCAGGCCGGGACCATTGCCTAATCCGAAAACAAGCCGACGAACTGGTCGCGCAGCCACTGATTCGCCGGATCGCGATGATACCGGGCATGCCAGAACAGGTTGATCTGGATTTCCGGCAACGCGAACGGATGCTTGACGTACCTGAGCCCGAAGTACTTGGCGCATCGCTCCGCAAACGTCCAGGTCACCGTGGCTACCAGGTCGGTGGTGGCAATGATGTCCGCCAGTGCGACGAAATGGGGGACACGCAGCCGGATCTTCCGCTGCACGCCGTGCTGGGCGAGGATCTCGTCGACCCGGGCATGCCCCGTCCCCGCCGCCGTGACCACGATGTGCTCTGCCGCTTCGAAGTCGCGCATGCTGACCGTCTTCTTGTCCATGGCATGACCGGGCCGGAACAGGCAAACGTATTGCTGGCGAAATAGCCGCCGCTGAAAGAACGCAGTGCCGAGTTCAGGAAGATGGCCAACCGCCAGGTCGATCTTTCCCTGGCTCATCTCCGCCGCCAGGTCCACTGCCGTATTGCGCACGGTCGTCACCGTGACGCCCGGGGCGCGATCGCCAAGCGCGCCCATCAACGGCGGGATGAAGTACACCTCGCCGATATCCGTCATGGCGATGCGGAAGGCGCGCGCGCTGCGCAGCGGATCGAACGACACCTTGTGGCTGAGCGCCGCCTGCAGCGACTCCAGCGCATAGGCAACCGGTTCCGCCAGTTCCTCTGCAAGGGGTGTCGGCAGCATGCCCTTGCTGCTTCGCACAAACAGCGGGTCACCGAACAAGGTGCGCAAGCGGGCCAGCGCGTTGCTGACCGCGGGCTGGCTGAGATTCAGGGTCTTAGCGGCACCGGAAACGGTGCCCTGCCGCAGCAGGTTATCGAACACGACCAGCAGGTTCAGATCGACGTCCTTGAGCTCCATCGCGCCGCCTCTTATTGATTTGGTGAATATTTACTATAGCCAGGATTCTATTGGTTAATTTTCCTCCGTGCACCATGATCCTTCCCAGACGAAGAGACATAGCCGGAGACAAGCATGGCAATCGACTCCCAACAAGCCGGCCCGGTCTGGGCCGACGACAGCATCAGCCGCATCCCGTTCCGCGTGTATACGGATGCGCAGCTATACCAGCGTGAACTCGAACGCTGCTTCTACCGCGGTCACTGGAACTACGTCGGGCTCGAGGCGGAGATCCCGAATCCCGGCGATTTCAAGCGCACCACGCTTGGCGAGCGCTCCGTGATCCTGGTGCGCGACCAGGACGGCGAGATCAACGTCGTCGAAAACGTGTGCGCCCATCGCGGCATGAAGTTCTGCCGGGAGCGCAGCGGCAACCGCAAGGATTTCCATTGCCCCTACCACCAATGGAACTATGACCTGAAGGGCAACCTGCAAGGCGTGCCCCTGCGTCGCGGGGTCAAGCAGGACGGCAAGGTCAACGGCGGCATGCCCGCCGACTTCAAGCCGCAGGAGCACGGGCTCACGCAACTGAAGGTCGCGACGCGTGGTGGGGTCGTGTTTGCCTCGTTCGACCATGAGGCTCCCTCACTCGAGGAATACCTCGGGCCGGACATCCTCGGCTACTTCGACCGGCTCTTCAATGGCCGCAAGCTGAAGGTCCTCGGCTACAACAAGCAGCGCATTCCGGGCAACTGGAAGCTCATGCAGGAGAACATCAAGGACCCCTACCACCCCGGCCTGCTGCATACCTGGTTTGTCACATTCGGCCTCTGGCGCGCCGACAACAAGGCACGCCTCGTGATGGACCCGCACTTCCGGCATGCCGCGATGGTGTCGACCCGCGGCCAGGGCGGCAAGAGCGACGTGACCTCCGGTGTGTCCAGCTTCAAGGACCAGATGGCGCTGCACGACGACCGCATCCTCGACATCGTCCACGAGCCGTGGTGGGGAGAGCCGACCGCCGTGATGATGACGGTGTTCCCGAGCGTGATCTTCCAGCAGCAGGTCAACTCGGTGTCCACGCGCCATATCCAGCCCCATGGGCCGGATTCCTTCGATTTCGTCTGGACGCATTTCGGCTTCGAGGACGACACCGAGGAGATGACGCGGCGCCGCCTGCGCCAGGCGAATCTCTTCGGCCCCGCCGGCTTCGTGTCGGCCGACGACGGCGAAGCCATCGAATGCTCGCAGGAAGGCTTCTCCCAGAAGCCCTGGCATCGCGTGCTCGCCGAACTGGGCGGCAAGACCGCGGAGAACACGGACCACATGGTGACCGAGACCCTGATCCGCGGCATGTACGCCTACTGGCGCAAGGTGACGGAGGTCTGATGCCATGAACTTCACTGACTACTACGCCCTGCTCTCCCTGCTCGCCGACTACACCAGCGCCGTGGACAACGGCGACTGGGACCGCTGGCCCGAGTTCTTCACCGAAGACTGCCTCTACCGGGTCCAGCCCCGCGAGAACCACGAGCGTGGCTTGCCGCTGGCGACGCTCTCGCTCGAAAGCAAGGGCATGCTCAAGGACCGCATCTACGGTATTCGCGACACCCTGTTCCACGATCCCTACTACCAGCGCCACATCGTCGGCGCGCCACTGATCAGGGAGGCCGACGGCGACAGGGTCGTGGCCGAGACCAACTACGCGGTGCTGCGCACCAAGCCGGACCAGATGACCGATGTCTACAACGTAGGCCGCTACCTCGACATCATCGTCCGGACGCCGGCGGGCTTGCGCTTCGCCTCGCGCATCTGCGTATTCGATAGCGAGATGATCCCCAACTCGCTGATCTACCCAATCTAGTCTCTATCAGGAGTCATTCATGACCGAAAGCTGGATCGAGGCAGCGCTGCTGTCCGACGTCCCGCAGGACGATGTCATCGCCGTGGCCGTGCAAGGCCAGGAGATCGCCTTGTACGGCGTGGACGGCGACGTCTACGCGACCGACAACATCTGCACGCATGGCCATGCGCGCCTGTGCGAAGGCTTCCTGGAGGGACATGAGATCGAGTGCCCGCTCCACCAGGGCAGGTTCGATATCCGCAGCGGCGCTGCGAAGTGCGCCCCGCTGACCGAGAACATTCGTACCTACCCGGTTCGGATCGACGGCGACAAGGTGTACCTCGACCTCGGCTGAGAGGCCGCGTCACCAACCAGAGGAGACAGGCATGGATTCCAAGCGCTCAGACACCGCGACTGCCCTAGCGCCAACCGCCACCATCGTCATCATCGGTGCCGGCCAGGCTGGCGGCTGGGCCGCCCAGACGCTGCGCAACGAGGGCTTCACCGGCCGGCTCGTGCTGATCGGCGACGAGGCCCATCCACCGCATGAGCGGCCGCCCTTGTCCAAGGCCGTGCTGGCCGGCGAGGCCGCGCCCGCCAGCACGTGGCTGCTCAAGCCCGAGGCGTTCGCAGCGCTTGGGCTGGAGTGGTGGCTGGACACGCGGGTCACCCGCATAGACCGGGCCGCCAAGCGCCTGGAGACAGCCAATGGAGAGCTGCTGTCTTACGACAAGCTGATCCTGTGCACCGGCGGCAGGGCCCGCGCGCTCACCGTCCCGGGCGTCGACACGGCTGCCGTGCATACATTGCGCACGATTGGCGATGCCCTGGCCCTGGCACCGGCGTTGCGGCCCGAGCGCAGCATCGTGGTGATCGGCGGTGGCTGGATCGGACTCGAAGTCGCGGCCACGGCGCGCCGCAAAGGTGCCGACGTGACCGTGCTCGAAGCGCAGAGCCGGCTGTGCGAGCGCACCGTGCCGCCGGAAGTCTCTGAACACCTGCTCGGGCTGCATGCCTCGCATGGCACCCGTGTCATGCTCGGCGCCAACATCGCCGGCATCGCCCCCGGTACCGGCGGCCGGTCCGTCGTGACGCTGGCCGATGGCAGCACGCTGGCTTGCCACGCCATCGTTGCGGGTGTCGGTCTCGTGCCGAACGACGAGCTTGCCCGGGAAGCCGGGTTGGAGTGCGACGGCGGCGTGGTCGTCGACGCAGGTTGCCGCACCTCCGACCCCGACATCTTCGCCGCGGGCGACGTCGCGGTCACGCCCAACCCGTGGGCCGGCCGGCGCCTGCGGCTGGAATCCTGGCAGAACGCCCAGGAACAGGGCATTGCCGCCGCGCGCGCGGCGCTCGGTCTCGCGGTCGACTATCAGCCGCTGCCGTGGTTCTGGTCAGACCAGTACGGCATGAACCTGCAGATCCATGGCATCCCCCTTCCCTCGCACCGCGTGGTGGCACGCGGCACGCCCGGCGCGGACAGCTTCGTGCTGTTCTACCTCGACGGCGATGTGGTCAAGGCCGCGCTCGGGTCCAACGCCGCGCGCGACCTGCGCTTCGCGCGCCGCCACATCGAGCTGTGCAAGCCGGTCGATGCCAGCCGCCTTGCCGACCCGAGCGTGCCGATGTCCAGGCAGTAAGCCCAACCATAAGAACAGACCGACCGGAGACAAGCCCTCATGCAGCAAATCGATATCCACAAGCTGGCCGACGCCGCCCGCTTCAACCGCTTCCATGCGCTCGTGCTGTTCTGGTGCGCACTCATCATCATCTTCGACGGCTATGACCTCGCGGTCGTGGGTATCGCGCTGCCTTCGATCATGAAGGACCTTGGCGTCGCCCCGACCCAGGCGGGGCTCATGGTCAGTTCCGCGCTGTTCGGCATGGTATTTGGCGCGATCTTCCTCGGCACCATTGCAGACAGGATCGGCCGCCGCTGGACAATCGCGATATGCGTGGCCCTGTTCAGCGTCTTCACCGCCGCGGCCGGACTGGTCAAGGACCCGCTGCTGTTCAGCATGGCCCGCTTCCTGGCCGGGCTCGGCATCGGTGGCGTGATGCCGAATGTGGTCGCGCAAATGACCGAGTACGCGCCGAAGAAGATCCGGGCGACCCTGGTCACCGTGATGTTCAGCGGCTATGCCGTGGGCGGGATCCTGGCGGCGCTCCTCGGCAAGAGCCTGATCGAGGCCTACGGCTGGCAGTCGGTTTTCCTGGCGGCCGGCCTGCCTGTGCTCCTCATTCCTGTCATTCTCAGGTCGCTGCCCGAATCGATGCCCTTCCTGCTGGCCAGGGGCGATGACGAAGCGTTGCGGCGCATCGTCTCCAAGCTTGCACCGGAGCAACGGTGGTCGGCCACCGACCGCTTCGCCGTGCCGGCGCAGGACAAGGCGGCCAGCGCACCGATCCGGCACCTGTTCCACGAGGGCCGTGGCTTCAGCACCATCATGTTCTGGATCGCGTTCTTCATGTGCCTGTTCATGGTGTACGCGCTCAGTTCATGGCTGACCAGGCTGATGGCGGGCGCCGGTTACAGCCTGGGTTCCGCGCTGACGTTCGTGCTGGTCCTCAACCTCGGCGCGATGATCGGCGCCGTGGGTGGCGGCTGGCTCGCCGACCGATACCACATCAAGTACGTGCTCGCCGCCATGTACGCGCTGGCCGCGGTTTCGATCACGCTGCTCGGATTCAGGATGCCGACTGAGCTGCTATTCGTCGTGGTGGGCTTGGCCGGTGCGTCGACGATCGGCACGCAGATCGTCGCCAATGCCTACACCGGGCAGTTCTACCCGACCGCCATCCGCTCCACCGGTCTTGGATGGGCCCTGGGCATCGGCCGCAGCGGGGCGATCCTCGCGCCAATCGTCATCGGGGTACTCGTCGCCATGGAGCTCCCGCTGCAGCAGAACTTCATCGCGATCGCCATTCCGGCCGTGATTGGCATGGGCGCGGTCCTGCTGATCGATCACAGGCGGTCAGCATCGGCCCACTACGGCGAAATGAGCGCCGGGCTGCCTGCGGCGCCGGTCAGCCTGTCCATCGCGGACCGGAACTGATTCCCCCAGGCCGGCGCGGCCCGGCGAGCAGACGCTTCGGGGGACAGACACGGGCACGGCTAGAATATAGTCATGGGAACCACGTCGGGATCACTTTCAGGCCCCGACCCCGGTTCAGTCAGAATCGAAGAGGTTGTCACGATGAAGGCAAGAGCCTCGATCATTGCATTCGTATTGGTGACCCTGGCCACCCCGATGGCGCACGCGAGCGTGGCCGAGGACGCGCGCGGGTTCAAGAACGGCGTCAAGTCGGCTGGCAAGCAGGCCGGGCATGCGGTGCGCGACGGCGCGCATGCCATTGGCCGCGGCGCAAAGGCGGCCGGCCATGCGATTGCCGATACCACCAAACAGGGCTATCACGCGACCAAGAAGGCCGTGAGCGGTCACGAGTAAGGACAACTTATCCTGCGGAGAGCCGGATCCTGCCGCGCTCCCTTACGCCCTTATGCCCTCAGGCCGACTGGGAAGGCAGCCGCGGCACGAAGCAGCTGCGCTCGATCTCGCCACCCCGGGCCACCAGGATGGTCGCCTCAGGAATCTCCTCCCATACCCCCTGCACCTCGATCAGCGGCTCGGACAGTACCAGGAAGGCATTGTCGCCGGCGGCGATGATGCGCGGATCGTCCGGGTAAAGCGCGCGCAATTGCCGGAACGAGGTGCTGTGGAACAGTGAGCGCGAGGCCGCCTCGCTCGAATAGCGCACCGCCACGATCTGCTGGCCGTCGGTCACGCAAACGGTCATGTTGAGCGGAAATTGCACGTCGTAGCGGTGGCCAACGTCCTCGATCAGGCCGGCCATCTGTTCCAGCGCGCCGCCCGGGTCGCGCTCCAGGCCGAAACTCAGGGCCAGGAAGAACATCACCTCGGAATCGGTCGATCCCTCGATCCAGCGGAACAGGTGCGGCGCCACGGCCATCATCAGGTCGCGCCGCACCAGGGGATAGTCGCGGATCAGGCCGTTGTGAACGAACAGCCAGCGGCCGAAGCGGAACGGATGGCAATTGGTCTCCTGCGTCGGGGTGCCGGTGGCTGCGCGCACGTGCGCAACGAAAAGCGGCGCCCTCACCGCCCGCGCCGTCTCGCGCAGGTTGGTGTCGCTCCAGGCCGGGTGCAGGCAGCGGTAGCGGAACGGCACCTCCGAGTGACGTCCGTACCACCCGACGCCGAACCCATCCCCATTGGTCGTGGTATGACCCAGCCGCGAATTCAGGCTCTGGTCGATCAGCGAGTGTTCCGGCTGGAACAGCACCGTTTCCAGCGGAACGGATTTGCCCGAATAAGCCAGCCAGCGGCACATGATGCTCCTCCTTGACCGGTGCTGCCCGGTGGCTTCCGGCCCACACTTCCAGTTGTAGGACGGCAACGCGCGAACGCAAAGCACGCGCTAGCTGTGACGCACCGGCCACCCTCAAACCTGCACCGGGCCCACCCGGATACGGCGAGTTGGCGCTGCAAATCAGCAATGGCTGTAGAATACGCGTCCTCCCCGATTCCAATGGTCACGGCGTCCGATATCGGCCCGCGCCGCACCGGTACCCTCACGAGCCTTGACAGCAGGCCCGATAGCGCACGCACAGCGTGCGCGCTGCTGTCGAAACGCGATTCACGAAGGAAACAGTAGTAAATGACAAGCGGCGCACAACGAACGGCAGCTAAAACACGAGAAGCAGGCGTAGTCAAGGACCTTGGCCAGACCAGCGCAGGGTCAACGGCGCAGCCTGATCCATCGACGGAAGCCGCCGCGCGTAGCCAGCAATTGCGTGCGCTGATCCAGCTGGGCAGGCAGCGCGGCTACCTGACCCACGCAGATATCAGCGACCACCTGCCGGAGAACTTCACGGACACGGCGGCGATGGAGAGCATCGTCAGCACGTTCGCTGAAATGGGCGTGAAGATCTATGAGCAGACGCCGGATGCCGAGACGCTGCTCCTGAGCGACGGCCCGGTGGTGGCCTCGGACGACCAGGCCGATGAGGAGGCCGAGGTAGCGCTTGCGACCGTGGACTCCGAGTTCGGCCGGACCACCGACCCGGTGCGCATGTACATGCGCGAAATGAGCTCGGCAACGCTACTCACGCGCAAGCAGGAAGTCGAGATCGCCAAGCGGATCGAGGAAGGCCTGAACAATATGGTCCATGCCATCTCGGCCTGCCCGTTCACCATCGCCGCGATTCTCGAGCTGTCGGCCAAGGTCGCCAGCAATGAAATCAGCATCGACGACCTGGTCGATGGCCTGAGCGACGAGAGTATTGCCGAAGCAGCCGTGGCGGCGGCAGCTGACGAGACCGACGACAGCGTCGATAGTGCCGACGAGGCCGAAGACGATTCCGAAGACTCCGACGACGAAGGCTCGACCCAGCAAAGCAACGAAAAGGCCCTGGCCCAGCTGCGTGAGGAATGCCTGAAGCGGTTCGGGCGCGTCACCGCGCAATTCGAGCTGATGTGCCAGGAAAGCGCCGCAAATGGCGCGGGCTCGGCAGCCTTCCTGGCCGCAAGGGATGCGGTGCGCGAAGAACTGCGCACGATCCGCTTTACCGCGAAAACCATCGAGCGCCTGTGCGCCAACGTCCAGGCCATGGTCGACGAGGTGCGCACGGTCGAGCGCCAGGTGGTACAGCTGCTGGTCGAGCGCTGCGGCATGGAGCGTGAGGAGGTCATTGCCCGCTTCCCCGGCAATGAAACCAACCTGGCCTGGGGGCAGGAGCTGGTCGCCCAGTCCCGTCCGTACAGCGCGGCGGTCGCGCGGGCCCTGCCGGACCTCGAGGCGCACCAGCAAAAGCTGATCGACATCCAGGCCCGGGCGGCGCTGTCGCTGCCCGACCTGAAGGGCGTCAACCGCAAGATGCTGGCTGCCGAGCGGCAGATGCGCCAGGCCAAGCATGAGATGACGCAGGCCAACCTGCGGCTGGTGATCTCGATTGCCAAGAAGTACACCAACCGCGGGATGCTGTTCCTGGATCTGATCCAGGAAGGCAACATCGGCCTGATGAAGGCGGTCGACAAGTTCGAATACCGCCGCGGCTGGAAATTCTCCACCTACGCGACGTGGTGGGTGCGCCAGGCCGTCACGCGGGCGATCGCCGACCAGGCCCGCACCATCCGCGTCCCGGTACACATGATCGAGCAGATCAACAAGCTCAATCGCCTGTCGCGCGAGATCATGCAGCAGACCGGCAAGGAACCCGATCCGGCGGTGCTGGCCGAGCGCCTGGAGATGACCGAAGACAAGGTTCGCTCGATCATGAAGATCGCGAAAGAACCGGTCTCGATGGAAACCCCGGTTGGCGAGGACGGCGATACCAGCCTGGGCGACATGATTGCCGACTCGGACACGGCCACGCCCGCCGATGCCGCATTGCAGGCGGGCCTGCGTGCCGTCGTGCGGGAGATGCTCGATGAGCTCACGCCCCGTGAAGCCAAGGTGCTGCGGATGCGCTTTGGCATCGACATGTCCACCGACTACACGCTGGAAGAAGTCGGCAAGCAGTTCGATGTCACGCGCGAGCGGATCCGCCAGATTGAAAGCAAGGCAATGAAGAAGCTGAGGCATCCCAGCCGGGCAGACCAGCTGATCACTTACCTGCGTGACGCCTGACACCTGCCGGCAACAGCCGCTTGGTCGACTGACACAGAGCAGACAGGAGCTTTCGGATGACTGACTCGAACCTATCTTTCTTCGGCAGGGTCTCGCTTGCCATGGGCACCTTCTTCGCCGTCCTTGGCAACCGCGAACTCGCAGCCGGCGTCAGGCGCCTGCGTGACGGTGAGGGATTGGCGCCGGCGCCTGTACCGGCACCCGCACCCGCACCCGCCCCGGTGGTGGAAGCTGCCGCACCCGTGCTGAAGGAAGCCAGCCCGGTGGCGGCGCTGCAGTTGCTGGGACTGCTCCAGCGCGACGCACGCTTCATCGACTTCGTCGAGGAAGACATCGCGCGCTATTCCGACACGGAGATCGGTGCCGCCGCCCGCCTGGTGCACGATGGCTGCCGCGGGGTGCTGCGCGAGCACTTCACCATCCGGCCGGTGCGTGAGGAAGCCGAAGGCAGCCGTGTCACGCTGGCCGACGGCTTCGATGCCACCGCCATCCGCCTGACCGGCAACGTGGTGGGCAGCGCGCCGTTCCATGGCAGCATCAGCCACCGCGGCTGGAAGGTCGAGGAAGTCCGCCTGCCGCGTGTGGCCGAACGCCATGACGCCACCGTGATTGCCCCCGCCGAGGTGGAGCTTTGATGAGCGAAGCACGCTATGCCATCGGCATCGACCTGGGCACCACCCATAGCGCGGTCTCCTACGTCGACCTGGCCGCCAGCGATGGCGAGAAGACCAGCCAGCGCGTCCTGCCCATCACGCAGCTGACCGCGCCGGGGGCCATCGAAGACCTGGACCTGCTGCCCTCCTTCCTGTACCTGCCGCACGCCAGCGAACTCGCCCCGGGCGACCTGGCGCTGCCGTGGAACGCCGGGCGCGACTTCGCCGTGGGCGAGCTGGCGCGCAGCCGCGGCGCGGCCACGCCGATCCGCCTGGTGTCGAGCGCGAAGAGCTGGCTGTGCCATCCCGGCATCGACCGCCGCTCGCCGGTCCTGCCCAACGACGCACCGCCCGAGGTGACGCGCGTGTCGCCGCTGGAGGCTTCCGTGCGCTATCTCACGCACCTGCGTGAAGCCTGGGACCAGACCCACCCCGAAGCGCCGTTTGGCGAGCAGGACGTCACCGTGACGATTCCCGCATCGTTCGACCCGGCCGCACGGGAGCTGACGGCCGAGGCGGCCGCCGCGGCCGGGTATGCGCGCATGACCCTGCTCGAGGAACCCCAGGCCGCGCTCTACAGCTGGATCCAGAAAAGCGGCGGCCAGTGGCGCAAGCAGGTAAAGGTCGGCGACATCATCCTCGTCGTCGATGTGGGTGGCGGCACCACCGACCTTTCGCTGATCGCCGTGATCGAGCGCGAAGGCAACCTTGAGCTGCATCGTATCGCGGTCGGCGACCATATCCTGCTCGGCGGCGACAACATGGACCTGGCGCTGGCCCACGTGGTGGCGCGCAAGCTGGCGGCCCAGGGCACGCAGGCCGATCCCTGGCAACTGCGCGCGCTGACCTATGCCTGCCGCGCGGCCAAGGAAACGCTGCTCACCGACCCGGCTACCGATACCGTGCCCCTGGTTGTGCCCAGCCGCGGCTCGAAGCTGATCGGCGGCTCGATCCGCACGGACCTGACCCGCGCCGAGCTGACCCAGACCATCCTGGAAGGCTTCTTCCCGCAAGTCGAGGCCTCGGCCCGCCCGGTGAGCCGGGCACGCGCCGGCCTGACGCAGCTTGGTCTGCCCTATGCGCAGGATGCGGCCATCACGCGGCACCTGGCCGCGTTCCTGGGGCGGCAGGTGGCGGCGCTGGCCGAAATCGAAGGCTTGCAGGGCGCACAGCCGGAAGGCGCGACCTTCCTGCACCCGACCGCCGTCCTCTTCAATGGCGGCGTGTTCAAGTCCGGCCTGCTGGCGGACCGCATCCTGCAGACCCTCAACGGCTGGCTCGCCGCGGAAGGCGCGGCCCCTGCCCGCCTGCTTGACGGCGCGGAGCTGGACCTGGCCGTGGCACGCGGCGCCGCCTATTACGGCTACGTGCGGCGTGGCAAGGGGGTGCGGATTCGTGGCGGCACCGCGCGCGCCTACTATATCGCCGTGGAATCGTCGATGCCCGCCGTGCCCGGCTTCGAACCGCCGATCCAGGCCCTGTGTGTGGCGCCGTTCGGCATGGAGGAAGGCACCGAGGCCGCGCTGCCGCCGCAGGAATTCGGCCTGGTGGTGGGCGAACCCGTGCACTTCCGCTTCTTTGGCTCGTCGGTGCGCCGCCAGGACCAGGTCGGCACCCTGCTGGACTACTGGGGGCCGGAAGAATTGCAGGAGCTGGAAGAAATCCAGGCGACCCTGCCAGCCGAAGGCCGCACCGCAGGCGAAGTGGTACCGGTCAGGCTGCATGCGCGGGTGACCGAGGCCGGCACCCTGGAACTCGAAGCCGTGCCCGGCGGCAGCGCTGAGCGCTGGAAGGTCGAGTTCGATGTGCGCGGCAGCGCCGATGCCTGAGCAAGCGGCCGGGCCGGCGACGAAGCAATACGTCGTCGGCATCGACCTCGGCACCAGCAACATCGTCGTCGCCTACGCGAAGGCCGGATCCGACGATATCCGCGTCTTCGATATCGACCAGCTGGTCAGCCCGGGCGAGGTCGCGGCCCGTCCCCTGCTGCCCTCGGTGCGCTACCACGCGACACCAGGCGAGCTCAGCGGCGACGACCTGCAACTGCCCTGGCAATCCGCCGCCAGCGCCGCCGCGCGCCGGACCGTGTTCGGCCGCCTGGCGGCCACGCTCGGCGCGCAAGTGCCCGGCAGGCTGGTAGCCAGCGCAAAGAGCTGGCTGTCGCATGCTTCGGTCGACCGCACCGCGGCCATCCTGCCATGGGGCGGGGATGACGACCTCGACAAGATCTCGCCGGTGGTCGCCAGCGCCAGCTACCTGGGCTATGTGTGCGCGGCATGGAACCACCGTTTTCCCGATGCCCGGCTCGAGGACCAGGACGTGATCCTCACCGTGCCCGCCTCGTTCGACGAAGGGGCGCGCGCGCTGACGCTGGAGGCGGCGCGCCTGGCCGGGCTGCCCGCCCTGCGCCTGCTCGAAGAGCCGCAAGCCGCGCTCTACGACTGGCTGTTCCATCATCGCCAGACCCTGGACACCGACCTGGCGCAAACCCGCCTGGTGCTGATCTGCGATGTGGGCGGCGGCACCACTGACCTCACCCTGATCCGGGTGGACATGCAGGACGGGCAGCCGCAGCTGACTCGCATCGGCGTGGGCAACCACCTGATGCTCGGCGGCGACAACATGGATCTTGGCCTGGCACATCTGGTCGAGGCGCGCCTCGGGGCCGGCGGGGCCGCGCAGCCGCGGCTGTCGGCAGCCGGCCTGTCGCAGCTGGTCGCGCGCTGCCGTGCCGCCAAGGAACAGCTGCTCGGCGCGCAGGCGCCGGACTCGGTCGCGGTGACGCTGCTGGGCGCGGGCGCCAGGCTGATCGGCGGCGCGCGCTCGGTGGAAGTGACGCGGCAGGAGGTCGAACAGCTTGTCGTCGACGGCTTCTTCCCCAAGGTGCCGGCCAGTGAAAGGCCGGGGCGCGCACGGGGCGCGATTGTCGAGTTCGGCCTGCCATATGCGTCCGACCCCGCCGTTACCCGGCATGTTGCGGCGTTCCTGAGCCAGCACGCTGCGCAGTCGCGGGCGGCACTGGACGCACCACAGGCGCCGGCCGATGCCTTGCCGATGCCCGACACCCTGCTCCTCAACGGCGGCGTATTCCGGGCGCAGGCGCTGGCCGGCCGCATCGCTGACACGCTGGGCACGTGGCGCGGCGCGCCGCTGCAGGTCCTGCACAACGACAATCCCGACGTTGCCGTGGCCCGGGGCGCGGTCGCGTATGCACGGGCACGTGCCGGGCAGGCCCCGCGCATCGGCGGTGGCTCGCCGCGCAGCTACTTTCTGGTTCTCGATGATGGCGCGTCGGGGCAGCAAGGGATCTGCCTGCTGCCGCGCGGCACTGAGGAAGGCCACGAGATCCACCTCAGCGACCGCACCTTCGCCTTGCGGCTCGGCCATCCGGTGCAATTCCACCTGGTGTCCTCCGTCGCCGACACGGCCTATCAGCCCGGTCAACTGACCGACCTGTCGACCGGCGACTTCGTCCGCCTGCCACCGATCGCGACTGTCGTGCAGCCGCGCGGCGCCAGCGGCCCGCGGGAAACGCCGGTGCAGATCACCACCTCGCTGACCGAGGTCGGCACGCTCGAGGTCCACTGCATCAATATTGCGGATGCCTCGCAGCGATGGCGCCTTGAATTCCAGTTGCGCGGCAACGACACCCGGTCGGCAGCACCGGCGCCCGATACGGCACACCCGTCCCTGCCGCAGGCCCTGGAGGCGATCGACCGCACCTTTGGCGCGCGCTCGCAGGACGTCGGTCCCAAGGAAGTCAAGCGGCTGCGTGCGCAGCTGGAACAGCTGCTGGGTGCGCGCGAGCAATGGGACAGCGCCCTGCTGCGCGAGCTGTTCGGCGCCTTCTGGGAGCGCGCCCGGCGCCGGCGCCGCACCGCCGATCATGAACGCCTGTGGCTGAACCTGGCCGGCTATTGCGTGCGCCCGGGGTTCGGCTATCCGCTCGACGAATGGCGCGTCGAGCAGCTCTGGTCGCAGTACGACCAGGGCATCCAGTACGTCAACGAAAGCCAGAACTGGTCGGAGTGGTGGACGCTGTGGCGGCGTGCGGCAGGCGGGCTGGACGAAAGCGCGCAACTGCGCCTGCTGGAAGACATGGCCTTTTACCTGCAGCCGCCCGGCAGCACCCGCTACAAGAAGCCCGCCGGGCCCGCCAGGGGCGGCTATGCCGATATGGTGCGCCTTGCCGGCTCGCTCGAGCGCATTCCCGCCGACGCCAAGATCGAGCTGGCCGAATGGCTGCTGGCCCGGCTGCGCAAGCCATCCGAAAACAGCCAGGGCTGGTGGGCCGTGGGCCGCATCGGCGCGCGCCGGCCGTTCTACGGCAGCGCGCACAGCGTCGTGCCGGCCGGGACAGCCGCCCAATGGGTGGACGCGATCCTGGCCCTCGACTGGAAAAAGGTCGAACCGGCCGCGTTCGCCGCCGTGCAGATCGCACGCATGACCGGCGATCGCAGCCGCGACCTGCCTGACGAGATCCGGGCAACCGTGGTGCGCCGGCTGGAAGCCGCCAACGCGCCGCCAAGCTGGATTGCCATGGTGCGCGAAGTGGTGGAACTCAATACCGCGGACGAGGGGCGGGTGTTTGGGGAGGCGCTGCCCGCCGGCCTCAAGCTAATCGCGGGGTAGCGGACTAGCGCGAAGCGACTGGCAGGAGCCTCTTTTGTCACTTATCTGCGCCAGCCAGACCGATGATCTACGATGACGGTAGGCTCCTTGCCTGCCCCACTCGTGAAGCCGTCAGCGCCCCGCCCACCCTTCCCTATCCCGATTGCCACCATCGCGCTGGCCTTGTTCTGCTCGGCCACCGCCGCCGACGACGCCCTTGCCCCACAGCGCGCCGACATGGTCAGGGAGATCGCCGCGGTCGCGGCAGCGGCCGCCGCCCAGAGCGGGAGGCATGCCATCGACCCGCGCGTCATGGCCGTGATGGGCCAAGTGCCTCGCCACGAGTTTGTTCCGGACGAGCAGAAGCAGCACGCCTATGAGAACCGGCCGCTGCCGATTGGCCATGGCCAGACCATTTCGCAGCCGTATATCGTCGCCCTGATGACCGACCTGATGATGGTCAAGCCTGGCGACACCGTACTGGAGATCGGCACCGGCTCCGGCTACCAGGCCGCGGTGCTGACCGGGCTGGCACGCGCGGTTTACACCATCGAGATCATCGAGCCACTGGGACGCCAGGCCTGCGACCGCCTGAAGCGGCTGGCCTACCGGCAGGTGGCGTGCAAGGTGGGCGACGGCTACTACGGCTGGGACGAGCACGCGCCCTTTGACGCCATCGTCGTCACCGCGGCGGCCAGCCATGTGCCGCCGCCGCTGATCCGGCAACTGAAGCCAGGCGGCCGCATGGTGATCCCGGTGGGCGCCCAGTTCCTGACGCAGTACCTGCTGCTGGTAGAAAAGTCCGCGGACGGCACCGTTTCCACCAGGCAGATCCTGCCGGTCAGGTTCGTGCCGCTGGTTGGCAAGCACTGAGGCATCAGCCCTGCCAGCTGACGCCATGCCACGTCCCCCGCTGTTCGCCCTGGCCTTGCTCTCTGCCGCCGCGCTGGGCTACGAGATCCTGCTGATGCGGCTGCTTTCCATCATCCAGTGGCATCACTTCGCCTACATGATGATCAGCGTGGCACTGCTGGGCTATGGCGCGGCGGGTGCGCTGGTGGCGCTGGCGCAGCGAACGCTGCTCCGCCATTTTGTCCCCGTGTTCGCGGGCGGAGCCCTGCTGTTCGGCGTCAGCGCGATGGCCTGCTTCGCCCTGGCCCAGCACGTGGCGTTCAATCCCCTGGAGATCCTGTGGGAGCCTTCGCAGCCGCTGCGCCTGTTGCTGATCTACCTGCTGCTATTCGTTCCGTTCTTTTGCGCCGCCACCAGTATCTGCCTGAGCTTTTCCCGCTTCACCGAGCAGGTTCCCCGCATCTACAGCTTCGATATCCTTGGCGCCGGGCTGGGCTGCCTGGGCATCATCGTGGCGCTGTTCGCGCTGCACCCGGTCGACGCCCTGCGGCTGGTCGGTACGGCAGGCATGGCGGCGGCGGCGCTGGCATGCGTGGAATGCCGCTGGCATCGGCCCTGGCTGCCGGCGCTCCTGCTGTTGGCGGCAATCGTGCCGGCCGGCGTGCCAGGTGACTGGATTGCGCTGCGGCCGTCCGAGTACAAAGAGCTGAGCCAGGCCCTGCGCATCGGCAACGCGCGCGTGGTGGCGCAGCGCTCCAGTCCGCTTGGCCTGGTCACGGTGGTCGAGAGCCCTTCGATCCCGTTGCGGCACGCGCCTGGGCTGAGCCTGAATGCCAGCCAGGAGCCGCCAGCGCAACTGGCCGTGTTTACCGATGGCGACGGGCTCAGTGCGCTCAACCGCTATGACGGCCGGCGCGAACCGCTGGCCTACCTGGGCGACCTCACCTCTGCCCTGCCTTACCACCTGCTGCGCGATCCGAAGGTGCTGGTGCTGGGCAGCGGTGCGGGGGCGGACGTCTTGCAGGCGGTCTATCACCACGCCAGCGCGGTCGATGCCGTGGAATTGAATCCGCAGGTGATCGACCTGGTGCAGGGCCGCTTCGCCGCGTTTTCCGGAAAGCCGTACAGTGCGGCCGGCGTCCGTGTCTTTACCGGCGAGGCGCGCGGATTCCTGGCGGCCAGCACGGCACGCTACGACCTCATCCAGGTGGCCCTGCTGGATTCATTCAGCACCTCATCGGCCGGACTGTACGCGCTCTCCGAAAGCTATCTCTATACCGTGGAGGCCTTCCAGGGCTACCTGCGCCATCTTCGGCCCGGCGGCCTGCTTGCGATCACGCGCTGGGTCACGCTGCCGCCGCGCGACATACCCAAACTGCTCGCCACCGCCGTGGCCGCCATGGAAGGCGCTGGCGTGCCCGAGCCATCCCGGCGGCTGGCGCTGGTCCGTGGCTGGAAGACGGCCACGCTGGTGGTCAAGAACGGGGAATTCAGTGCCGCGGACCTTGCCGCCGTCGTCGGCTTCTGCCGCGCCCGTTCCTTCGACGTCGAGTACTTTCCCGGCATCCAGCCCGGCCAGGCGAATCGCTACAACGTGCTGGATCAGCCCTACTTCTTCGACGCCGCGCAAGCCCTGCTCGGCCCCGAGCGCGGCCGCTTCCTGTCCCGCTACAAATTCGATGTGCGGCCCGCCACCGACGACAGGCCGTACTTCTTCCATTTCTTCAAATGGCGCACGCTGCCTGAACTGCTGTCGCTCAAGGCGCAGGGCGGCCTGCCCTTGCTGGAATGGGGCTATCCGGTGCTGGTGGCCACGCTGCTGCAGGCCACCGCCCTGGCCTTGCTGCTGATCGTGGTCCCGCTCTGGATCCTGCGGCGGCGCCCCCGGCCGCAGCCCGCCGCGGGGCCTGGCGGCAATGGCGCTGCCGTGCGACGGTTGCCCGAATGGCGAGCCGGCTTCTACTTCCTGGCGGTCGGCCTCGGCTTCATGTTCGTGGAGATCGCCTTTATCCAGAAATTCATCCTGTTCCTGAGCCACCCGCTCTATGCGGTCGCGGTGGTGCTGTGCGCCTTTCTCTGCTTTGCGGGACTGGGCAGCCGATACGCCCAGCGCATGCCCGCGCGCGCTGGCGATGACCGCGGCAGGCGGCAGGCGGCGCTGGCCGTCAGCGGCATCTGCGTGGCCGCGCTGGTCTACCTGGTGGCGCTGCCGACGGTGTTCAGGCTGCTGATCGGGTTGCCGGACCCGGCCAGGATAGGTGTCTCCGTGCTGCTGATCGCGCCGCTGGCGTTCCTGATGGGAATGCCGTTCCCGCTCGGCCTGGCCCGGGTCGCGGCCCGCGACGAAACGCTGGTGCCCTGGGCATGGGGCATCAACGCCTGCGCCTCGGTGGTGGCGGCGGTCCTTGCCACGCTGGTCGCGATCCACGTCGGATTCACCGCGGTGGTGCTGGTGGCGCTGCTCCTGTACGCTGCTGCGGCGCTTGCGTGCCCATGAACCAGGGGCCGGGATCGATCTCGCATGCCATGGCTTCGGGTCACCCCATGCTAGGATGAATGCCCGCCCGGCAGCCGCCCAGCAGACAGACGCCCAATCGGCCCATGACCACCCTCTACACGACCCTCGGCGTGCAACCGGACGCCACCCTGGACGAGATCAAGCGCGCCTACCGCCGCGCCGCGATGAAGTGGCACCCCGACCGCAACCTTGGCCGCGAGGCTGAGGCGCATGCGGCATTCCAGGAAATCCGCGACGCCTACACCATTCTTTCCGATGCCGGGCAGCGCCAGATCTACGACGAGGTATTCGAGCGGGAGATGCGGCGCTGGCAGGCCGAGCGCGAGGCCCAGGAAGAACAGGAGCGCGAGGCGCAACGCGAGAGCCAGCGCATCGCGCAGGAACACTACGAGAAAATGCTCGGTATCGCGATGCGCTTTGCCGACGACGGCCACAACCGCGACGTTATCTTCGGCGTGCTGCTCGGCCGGGACTGCGACGCGGAACTGGCGGCACGCATCGCGGACAGCATATGGGCCCTGCAGGAGTCGCGGCGGGCAAGTGCGCGGGCCGCGCACGCGCCGGACACCGAGGCCGCCCAGGCGCCCGCCGGGGCGGGGGCTTCAAACCCCGACGAGGCGAAGCCGCCCAGGCGTCACGCCGGCGCCTTCGATTCGTTCTGGCACGGCTTGTTCGGCATCCGTTCCTAGATGTCGGGGGCGACCAGAAGCCCGCTTTTCACCGTGTGGATCAGCGCAAGGCGATCTTCCACCGCCTTGCGCAGGACTTCGCGTCCCCTGAACGGATCCGTCAGGTAACTGGCGTACTGGCTTGCCCGAATCTGCACCTTGAGTTGCATCGTCGTCGGTCCGCTCTCCGGCCATGTCACCAGGAACGCCGGATGGCTGTCCGCGCACTCAACGAAGGCAGCATCAGGGGACGGGAAACAGGAGTCAGCGCCCTGGGCAAGGAACTGGAGATCCTTGTCCTTGAACTCGTAGGTTGCCATTGCTTTCTCCCATCGCGCAAGCCGGACCCTCAGTGAATCTGCATCCCGCGCATGGCATGAATCCGGCCATGATGCTGCGTCAACGCCTCGTACTGGCGCTGAAGCGCCGCGCTGGCCTCTGGTGGCAGCGGCTTCATCATGACGGACTGATACTCGCGCCTGGCGGCATCTTCCTCGTGCTCGCACATTCCCAGCACGGTGTCGTCGTTGTTCGGCGACAGCATGTGGCGGAATGCCATCCAGCGGCGGAACAGCATGCCATTCATGCTGCCCCGGTCAGTTGGCGCGCCGCCCATGGCGCTGACCATCGACTGCAATTCCTTCACCGACGCCCGGTACGATTCCGCGGTGCTCGTCAGAATGTCGCGCAGCGCTGCATCGTGCACTTCGCTGGCGCCGCTCATGCACGCCAGTTCGCTGTCCTTGCCAGCCTCGATCAGCTGGTTGAGCGCGAGGACAGTTTGTTGCTGGTTGTCGCCCATGGAAGTCTCCCAACATGCATGCCGGCGACGTGCGGCTTCGGCGCAAATCGCCAGGATCGTCAAAGGAGGAAGCGCCACGGCGCGACCGGCCGTGAGAAGGTCGTCGGAGACGCCATCAACATGAGTCAGCCGGGTCGCGCCGGGCCCCATCTGCCTGCTCGTTAAGAGGCAAGGCGTGATTCCATGATAGGAGATGGCCGGGCCCCGGCGCGAAGGCATCGCATGCCGAGGAGCCCGCTACGGGCGTGATCTGCGAGTCCCGCCGGGCCAGATTGCCATCGGTTTGTGATTGTCTGTATTTCGCCCCGCGGCGAGCTTCAGCCCTTGTCCAGGATAGCCATTGCCTTGTTCGCATCGTCGAGGGAGTCCATCGACACGTACGCGACAAACTGTACTCCGATGACAGAGGCAGAGAATCCGCGCAGGTTGATTCCGCCTTGCGCAAGCTTGCGGGTCAGCTCAGCCACGATGCCGGGCCGGTCCCCGCCCATGATACGCACCGAATGTAGGCTGTGCGTGACATTGAAGCCGACCTGGGCAGCGGCACGGATTTCCCTGTCATTCTGCAGCGGTGTCACGAACACGACACCCTTGCCGGGGTCCTCCGGCGTGCGGCGCGCAATCGCGAATTGCAGGTCCGCGCCGGCATCGCGCAAGGTCTCCAGTACCTCCGCGAGGCCGCCGGGCCGGTCCGGTATGGTTGCCGCCCACACGTCCACGCGTTCCACAAGAAGATCGTTGGTCATTGCTCATTCTCCAATGCCCCCCACTACGAATCTAGCGTATGGCGGCCGGCAGGCAAGCTCTGGGCTCGGCGGACAGCGGCAGGCCGATTTCCTGGCAACTCCCCGTGCCCGGACTTAATATGGACTAGTCGTTTCCGGCAGCTATCGCAGGATAGTGGCACCGACACTACCTGGATGGATGCCATGGAAAGTGAAGGGGAATCGTCATGTCTGAAGGCAAATCGCCACGCCATGCTGCACAGCAGGAATTGGCCGATGTGTCCGAGGCCGAAATCGCGGTCCATTGGCCTGAGGAGGACTATGTCCCGCCGGCCGGCCAGTTCATTGCGCAGGCCAATCTGACTGATCCCCACATTTTCGAGCGCTTCTCCCTCGATCGTTTCCCCGAGTGTTTCAAGGAGTTCGCAGACCTGCTGGACTGGTACAAATACTGGGAAAAGACGGTGGATACCAGCAACCCGCCTTTCTGGCGCTGGTTCGTCGGCGGCAGGATCAACGCCTGCCACAACTGCGTGGATCGCCACCTCACCGCGTACAGGAACAAGACCGCGATTCATTTCGTGCCCGAGCCGGAGCATGAGGCGGTGCATCACCTCACCTACCAGGAGCTCTTTGTTCGCGTCAATGAACTGGCCGCCCTGCTGCGCGAGTTCTGCGGCCTGAAGGCCGGCGACCGCGTCACGCTGCATATGCCGATGGTGGCCGAACTGCCCATCACCATGCTCGCATGCGCGCGCATCGGCGTGATTCATTCGCAGGTATTCAGTGGCTTCAGCGGCAAGGCCTGTGCCGAGCGCATCGCGGACTCCGAGAGCCGGCTGCTGATTACCATGGACGCCTATTACCGCGGCGGTGAATTGCTCGATCACAAGGAAAAGGCCGACATCGCCGTGGCAGAAGCCGCCAGCGCCGGTCAGCAGGTCGAGAAGGTCCTGATCTGGCAGCGCTACCCGGGCAAGTATTCCAGTGCCGCCAAACTGGTGAAGGACCGCGATGTCATTCTCAATGACGTGCTCGCCGGGTTCCGCGGCAGGCGTGTCGAGCCCGAGCCGATGCCGGCGGAGGCGCCGCTGTTCCTGATGTACACGAGCGGCACCACGGGCCGGCCCAAGGGCTGCCAGCATTCCACCGGCGGCTATCTGTCCTACGTGGCGTGGACCTCGAAGTACATTCAGGATATCCACCCCGAGGACGTCTACTGGTGCATGGCCGATATTGGCTGGATCACCGGGCATTCCTACATCGTCTATGGCCCGCTCGCGCTCGCCGCTTCGTCCGTCGTCTATGAAGGCGTGCCAACCTGGCCCGACGCCGGCCGGCCGTGGCGTATTGCGGAAAGCCTTGGCGTCAATATCTTCCACACCTCGCCCACCGCAATCCGCGCGCTGCGGCGCAACGGGCCCAACGAGCCGGCGAAGTACGACTGCCATTTCAAGCACATGACCACGGTGGGCGAGCCGATCGAGCCCGAAGTCTGGAAGTGGTACCACCGTGAAGTCGGCAAGGGCGAGGCGGTCATCGTCGACACCTGGTGGCAAACCGAGAATGGCGGCTTCCTCTGCAGCACGCTGCCGGGCATCCACCCGATGAAGCCCGGCAGCACGGGCCCGGGGATTCCGGGCATTCATCCGGTGATCTTTGATGAGGAAGGCAAGGAGATCCCGGCCGGCTCGGGCAAGGCGGGCAATATCTGCATCCGCAATCCCTGGCCGGGCATATTTCAGACCGTCTGGAAGGATCCGGACCGCTACGTGCGCCAGTACTATGCGCGCTATTGCAAGAATCCCGACAGCAAGGACTGGCGCGACTGGCCGTATATGGCGGGCGATGGCGCAATGCAGGCGGCGGACGGCTACTTTCGCATCCTTGGCCGCATCGACGACGTGATCAACGTTTCCGGCCATCGTCTCGGCACCAAGGAGATCGAATCGGCCGCACTGCTGGTGCCAGACGTCGCCGAGGCGGCGGTGGTGCCGGTGGCCGACGAGATCAAGGGCAAGGTGCCTGATCTCTATGTGTCGCTCAAGCCGGGACTGTCGCCTTCCACCAAGATCGCGAACAAGGTCTCGGCCTCGGTCGTGTCCCAGATCGGCGCGATTGCGCGTCCGCATCGCGTCGTGATTGTTCCCGACATGCCCAAGACACGCTCGGGCAAGATCATGCGTCGCGTGCTGGCGGCGATCTCCAACCACCAGGAGCCTGGCGACGTGTCCACGCTTGCCAATCCGGAGGTCGTCGAGAAGATCAGGGAGCTGGCGACATAGGACGGCACTCCTGCCGGCGGCTCCCGGCAGGCCGCTCACTTCCGCTCATCGGCACCCCCGGCCCCGAGCGCCTCAAGCAGCGGCCGCAAGGCATCGAGTTCCGCGCCGAAGCCGCTCCAGTCCCCCGCCTTCAGGCGCGCGATGGCACGGTCATAGTGCGCGAGTGCCTCGCGGGCGCGGGCATTCGCTGCGCCCTGCGCCGGTAGCGCCGCCGGTGCGGATTCCTTGAAGAGGGCCGCAAGGGCTGCGCCCAGGGTGTCCTCCATGACCACGCGATCGCCATAGGCGGCGATCACCCGCTTGAGTTCGGGCAACTGGCCGGACTCCGCACGCAGGTAGAGCGGGGAGACATAGAGGATGGAGTTCTCGATCGGCACGACCTGCAGATGGCCGCGGATGACGCGCGAGCCCATCTGGTTCCACAGGGAAATCTGCTGCGAGATCTCGGTATTCTGCTGGATGCGCGCCTCGATCTGGAATGGCCCGTAGACCAGCTTTTCCTTGGGGAAGGTGTAGGCGACAAGCTTGCCGTAGTTGGGGGGATCGGAGCGCGCCGCCAGCCAGGCGATCATGTTCTCGCGCTGGCTCGGCACCATCGGCAGCATGAGGACGAACTCGGCGCGCGGTTCGTCCGGCAGCCGCAGGATCATGTAGTAGGGCATCATCCGCGCGGCGGGCATGTTCCCTGTGCTCATGCCTGTCAGCTGGCGTGGGAACTCCCACAGATCCTCGCGGTTATAGAAAACCTCCGCCGCTTCCATGTGGTAGGCGCGGTAGATCTGCGCCTGGATCAGGAACAGGTCTTCAGGGTAGCGGATATGCCGCTGCAGATCCTGCGGCATGGCGCCCAGCGGCCTGAACACGCCCGGGAAGATGCGCTGGTACACCTGCAGGACCGGATCGGCCGGGTCGCTGATGTAGAAGTCGACCGTGCCGTTGTACGCATCGATCACGACCTTGACGGCGTTGCGGATGTAGTTGTCTCCGCCACCGGTGCCGGGCTGCGAATAAGGGAACCAGCCGCTGGTGGTGTAGGCGTCCTGGATCCAGTAAAGACGCCCTTCGCTCGCGACCACATAGGGGTCATGGTCGAGGGTGAGGAACGGGGCAATCGTGTGCACGCGGTCCCGGATGTTGCGATGGAGCAGGATGCGGCTTTCCTGCGTGATGTAGCCGCTCAGCAGGATATTGGGATCGCCGAGCTGCCAGGCGAACAGGGTCCGGCGCGCGATGCCGCCGATGTCGATGCCGTCGCGCCCGCGGTAGGCCGTATAGACGTTGTCCTTGCCCTTGGGGTAGTCGAACTCGGGCACGCTGCCTTTGACGATGACATAGCCTCTGCCGCCTTCACCGAAGTAGAGGCGCGGCTCCTGGATGGCCGGGCCGCCGTTGGAGAGCGGGGGAATGTCATGCAGATAAAGCGAGGGCAGGCCTTCGGCGGATTTCTCGGTGACCGGCGACATCACCACGCCATTGCCATGGGTGAACAGGAGATGCAGGTTCACCCAGGTCTGGGCATTGGCCGGAATCAGTGCCGGCTCCAGCTCCCGCGCCGACAGCATGACCTGCTGGTAGCCTGCGCCGAGCTGATAGCGGTCGATGTCCGTCGCAAGGAACTTGTAATAGGTCCGGATCTCCTGCAACTGCGCATAGGTATCGCGCAGCGGCTGCAGATCCCACAGGCGAATGTTGTCGATGGTCGGCCGATTGGCCTGGAGCGAGGCGAGATCCAGGCTCTGTTCGACCGGGAACGGCTTCACCTCGATCTGCGTCACGCCATAGGCCTCCCGCGTCAGCGCAATATTGTGTTCGAGATACGGCGTCTCCAGTTGCAGCTCGTTCGGCTTGACATAGAACCGCTGGAACAGTGCCGGCCAGATCGTGCCGAGCAGTATTGCGCTGCCGACCACCAGGAGCGCCGCGGCCGCAGGGACCCGATAGTCCCGCCAGCGCATATTGGCCCATGAAGCGGCGGCAGCCGCGGCAGCCAGGCCGACTTGCAGCCACAGGACCGGCAGCCCGACATGGACATCGGTATAGCTCGCGCCGACCACGACGCCGTTGTCGCCGTAGAGCAGCATGAAGCGGTCGAGCCAGTAGGACCACGCCTGCAGCGCGAAGAACAAGCCGAGCAATGCCGAACCATGGGTAGCGGCCGCCATTGAAAGCCCGCGCGGCGACCGGACCAGCGCGATGTCGCCGCGCAAGCCGTAGACCACGCCGGCAACCACTGCGCTGCAGCCCAGCAGCAGGAGCAGCCAGTTCCTGAGTGCAAGATACGCCGGCAGCGAGAAGACGTAGAAACCGATGTCCTTGCCGAAGATCGGATCGGTCTTGCCGAAAGGCACCTGATGGATATAGCGCAGCGCAATGGCCCAGCTCGACAGTTCACCGACGGCCATGAGCAGCCCCACAAGGACGGCGGCGGCGGCAATGGCGGCGCGCCACGGAAGGCGCGCTGCAATCTCGCCAACCGGCTGGCCCAGGACCTCCGGCCTCCAGGCCTGCGCCTGACTCGCGCAGCGGTGCGCCAGCCAGCCCGATACCCAGAGCGCGCCTGCCGAAACGGCGAATACGGCAAGGAACAGAAGCGCCTGGGTGGCGAATATCGTGCGGAACACCCCGGCGTAGCCAACCGAGGCAAACCACAACCAGTCAACAACGAGGCCGGTGACGCGGCCGACAGCAACCAGCGCGACGATGACGGCAACAACCCACGTCGCAAGGCGTCTCACACGCGTGGCGTCCCTCGCTGGCGAGCGCATCGATCATGCTCCTTTGCCGCACCGTCGTCCGTGACCCGGCCATTCGGGCTGCCTGTCCATATCAGCATATATGCCTTCGCTGCACAGCGCACCGGGTACGCCACCCTGGCACGGCCGTGGCGCTATCGGCGAGCACCCATTCACCATGTCCGGCCCGATTCGAGCATATGATTCTCAAAATCCAACCAATAGGGAAATATAATTACAATCTCCGGCGACATTGAACGACAATTCGCATGCCTGTGCTCCGGCCCGCAAATATCATGGCTATGTACCCAGAACAAGACCAAGGTGCCCGCCATGACCGGATCCCCCCTGACTGCCGCAGCCCCGGCAGCGTTTCCCCATACCGCCCCGCCAACTGCGCCGCTCGACCAGCTGGCGCTCGACCTCGAGGCCACCTTCGCCCACAGTGCGCGCATGGTGGCCGGGCACATCGCCGTGCATCTGCCGGACACCGACACGCTGCTTGCGACACTGCCGCCAGGCGCCCTGCTCGGCAGGCCGGATACCTATGCCCGCCACCTGGTTCATGCCGACCCGCTGGAGCGCTTCTCGGCGATGGTGCTGGTCTGGCGCCCGGGCCAGACCAGCCCCGTGCACGGCCATCGCACCTGGTGTGCCTACCGCGTGCTGCGCGGCACGCTGAGCGAGCAGCACTACCGGTGGGATCCCGCCAGCAGGCAGGCGCGCCATGCCAACTCCGTCTTGCGCACGGCCGGCGATACCTTCAGCGTGCCGTCCGGGCTGCAGCATATCCATGCGCTGGGCAATGCCAGCGACGATATCGCAGTGTCCCTGCACCTCTACGGCGTGCACCGCGACCACATTGCCACCGGCGTGAACCTGCTGGTGCCGACCGCCGACGCCTAGCATCTGCCGCGCGTACCAGCGCCGCGTGCGGGCGCCGGCCCACCCTCACCTGACCCGCTACGCGCCATGGACCGCTACGACAAACAGATTCTCGCCATCCTGCAGGAAGACGCCACCGTGCCGGTGGCGGAGATCGGGGAACGGGTCGGCCTGACCTCGACGCCGTGCTGGCGCCGGATCCAGCGGCTGGAAGCGGCCGGCCTGATCCGCAAACGCGTGGCACTGCTCGACGCCGACAAGCTCAATGCCGGGGTCACGGTCTTTGTCTCGGTCCGCACCAGCCAGCACAACGTGAAATGGCTCGCGCAATTCCACGGACTGGTGGCATCGATCCCGGAAGTGACCGAGTTCTACCGCATGGCCGGCGATACCGACTACCTGCTGCGCGTGGTGGTGCCGGATATTGCCGCCTACGACCGCGTCTACAAGAAGCTGATCCAGGGCGCCGAGCTGGCCGACGTCAGTTCCAGCTTTGCGATGGAGCAGATCAAGTACACCACGGCGCTGCCGCTCGATTATGCGTAGGCCGGCACCGGCCCTTCATCCGGGCAAAACCGTGAACCCAGACATCGAGCGCTGCGAAGCGTACCGGCAGTTCGAAAAGATCCATGCCGCCTTCCGTGCCGGCGATATCGAAGTGCTGCGAGCAGCGGTTGATGATCCGGCCTGCATTCCCACGGGACCATGCTGCCAGGGATTGGCGCTTGCCTCGAATACGCGATCTACCATAGCCCGCTGCCCTTTATCCGCACCCCGCTCGAAGCCGGCGCGGCTCCCCGGCCGGCGGATCAAGCGGGCTTTCCGCCGCTGATTGCCGCGCTGTCATGCACGCTCGCCGCGCCGGGCAGCAGCGCACGCTCGGACGTGGTCGAACTGCTCCGGCTGCTGCTGGACTTCGGCGCCGATCCCGCGCAGCGCGGCATCAACGACTACACCGCGCTGCATTGGCGGTGAGCGTGCGCAACTTGCCCGCGGTGGCGCTGCTGCTCGTGGCGGGGGTGGATGCGCCTTGCCGCACGCGCATCGACGACTGCGAGACTCCGCGCGAGATGGCCGAAGCCAAACGCCACCGATTACCGGGACGCGCCGCTGTTCACGCTCGACACCATGCTGCTCAAGCGCTTTGCCACGGTGCCGGCCTCGGGCTGATCGCCGGCACGACGCAGCATCTGGGCGATGACAGCGGCCCGCTGGCGACCGCCTGAACGGCTTCCGCGGCCATGACTGGGCGGTGGGCCCGACCGTCACCTACGACACCAAGATCGGCGCCAAGAGCCTGCTGTCGCTGGGCTGCGCTGGGTGCCCTCGGTGGCCAACAAGAACCGCCTGAAGCGCACGAATACGTTCATGGGAACGGCGACCATCGTGTTCTGAGTCCTGCAAGTTCCCAGGCGGCAAGGCAGAATGCGTCCCACGCTCCCCATCGGGCGAGTTAAAGTACGCACCCAATAGTGCCTGCGTTGATCACGCGCAAGCCCGCAACCCTTGCAAGCCTGCAGACTGGCATCCATGACCTCAGTCCCATCCTCGTCAACACGTGCCACCGGCACGTGTGCCTCAACGCCCTCGGCGCCATCAACACCCGGGGAACCCACCCCCTTGTCTCGCCGCCGCCGGGCTCCGGTGCCGCGCGGCCGCTTCGCCTGGATCACCGGGATTCTCAGCTGGACTCTGCTGATTGCAAGCACGCTGTTCTGGTGCGCGCTGCTGTTTCCGCTGGCGCTGCTGAAGCTGGCGCTGCCGTTTGCCGCCGTCAGGCGGCGCATCGATCCGCTGCTCAACGGCATCGCGACCGCCTGGATCTCCGGCAACACCGGCTGGTTCGCGTGGATCCAGCGCGAGCCGTGGGATGTCCAGGGCAATGAGGGGCTGCGCTATGCCGACTGGTACCTGGTGAACTGCAACCATCAGTCGTGGGCGGATATCTTCGTGCTGCAGCGCTCGCTGAACCGGCGCATCCCGCTGCTGAAGTTTTTCCTGAAGCAACAGCTGATCTATGTGCCGGTGATCGGGCTGGCGTGGTGGGCGCTGGACTTTCCGTTCATGAAGCGCCATGGCAAGGCGCAACTGCGGCGCAATCCGGCGTTGCAGCGCCAGGACCAGGAAACGGCGAAGCGCGCCTGCGCGAAGTTTTCGCTGGTGCCGACCAGCGTGATGGTGTTTGCCGAAGGCACCCGCTTTACCGAGGCCAAGCGCGCGGCCCAGGACTCTCCGTACCGCCATCTGCTCAAGCCCAAGGCCGGCGGACTGGCGGTGGCACTGAATGCGATGGGCAACAAGTTCCGCTCGCTGATCGACGTCAGCATCGTGTATCCGGAAGGCGCGCCAGGCTTCTGGGACCTGGCCTGCGGGCGCGCCGGCCCGGTGCTGGTGCGCATGCGGCAATTGCCAGTGCCGCCGGCCTTCTGCGAGGCTGATTACGGTAGCGACAAGGCCTTCCGCAGGGAATTCCACAACTGGCTGGCACGCCAGTGGGAAGCCAAGGATGCAGAGATCGATGCGCTGATGCCGCCGCGTGCCGGCTGAAGTCTCGCTACCCGGGCAGGCGGTCGACTGCCCGCTTTCCCTGCCCCACCGCCGCGGTCAGCGAAGGGCTGCCGGCGTTGTCGCTGTTCGCGATGCTGATATTGCCCACGCCGGCCAGCCCCGGCCACGCCGCGTCGGGCGCCACGTTCTCACCCGCCAGGCTGTCGGGCATATAGCTGTATCCGTGTGCCCAGCGGTTGACGGTGATGCCGCGGATCACGTCCTTCGAAGCAAAGCCTTTGTGGCCGAGCATGCGGTCCAACTGCGCACGGATGTCGCGTTCCAACGTGTCGAAGGGCGTGCCGAGCAGCAAGGCACGGCCCGCGCGGAAGCGGTCGCGCGCCTGCATGCCGCTGTCAGGCACGGTCGGCACATAGAGCATATGCAGCACCGCGGGATCGGAGGGATGTTTGCCCGCCGGCGGTTCCAGCCACAGGTCGGTATAGGCCATGGCCGGCGCGTGGATGCGGCGCGTGCGCAGCGTCGCGAACGCCTGCCAGTGGTCCAGCGCCACCTTGGTGTAGACCAGCGGCGCCTTGGCCTCGTTGTGCAGCATCTCCTTCTGCTTCGCCGGCAGCGACGGCAGCAGGTACGGGATCATCATGTTGTAGCCGGCCAGCACCACGTGGCGCGCCTCGACGCGGTGCAGATTGCCGCTGAATCCATAAGTCACGCGCGTGATATTGCCGTCGGGCTCGACCGCGATCGCGGTGCTGTTCAGGCGCAGGCGCACCGGCTGCCCGTCGCGGTCCAGGCGGCTGTAGTCGAACGCGGCCGACACCACATCGGCCGGCCGGGCGAACGACGCCACGCCAGGGATCAGGCTCTGCACCAGTAGCCGCGCCAGCGAGGCATTGCCATCCGGAAACCACAGGCGCGAAGCCGGCGACTTGCCAAGCCGCAGGTTTCCCGCCGGCGCGGGCATGTTGGCGCCGGCAGGCAGACCGATGGCAATAGCGTCGGCAACGGAGATCCCATCGGCATCCAGCGCATAGGCATCGTTGCTGCGGCTGCGCAGGAAGCGTTGCCCGGCCAGGCCGATGCCGGCCTTGTCACGCAGAAAACTTGCGTAACGCATGGCGCGCAGCGCTGCCGCTCGCTCGGCGCCGGACAACGCCGGCAGGTAATCGGTGGTGCCCGCGGCCAGCCGCGCCAGAGCGGCGCGGTCCGCCGCAGGCAGAGGCGCGCTGTCCAGGAAGCGCGACAGGGCAGCCGCATCCGGGCCACCGGTCTGCTGCCCGCTGCGAACATCGATCAGCTCGCCGAACGGATCGCCCGCGACCCACTGGTCGCGCCCGAAATGCTCGGCATCGAAGAACACGGCGCGGCCCAGGCCGAGCGCGGCATAGGGATCCGCGGGCGCCGTGCCAGGCGCGCGCGTGGCGTCGAGCCCGATCCCTGCCAGCAGTTCGCGCACCGCGGCGTCGCCGGCAGCGCTTGCCGGCATCTCGGCGCTGCCGCCAAAGGTCACCAGCCGCTGGCCGCGCACCGTGAACTCATTGCGCTTGGCATGGCCGCCGAAATCGTCGTGGTTGTCCAGGATCAGGATGCGGCGGTTGGCGCCGAAGCGGCGCCGGTAGAACCACGCCGCCGCCAGCCCGCTCAGGCCACCGCCGACGACCACCAGGTCGAAGGCCTCATGTGCCAGCACGACCGGGTATTTCGCGCCCTCGCGCGCCAGGCTGTGCGCCAGCGTGTAGGTGCCGGGATGGTTGCCGCGCAGGCCGGTCAGCGCGGGCGGGTATGCCACGCCTGCCCCACCCTGCTGCGCGTGCAGCAACTGCACGGGCGCAAGGCCGGCGGCAATGGTCAGGGCGGTGCCGTTGAGGAAGTCTCTGCGCGTAATCGTCATCGGGTGCTCATCGGGATGCGTCGCCTGCCGCGGCCGGGCGCTGCGCGGCCAGCGCCTTGCGCCGTGCCGCCACAGCGGCTTCCGGCACCGGCGCGGCGCGGTTGCCCCAGCTGCCGCGGATAAAGGTCAGCACATTGGCCAGTTCCTGGTCGTCCAGCGTCCAGCCATAGCCGGGCATGTGGTAATCCGCCGGCGCGGTGCCCACACGCGCGGTCACGGCGCCGTCGAGCAACAGGTTCACCAGCGAGGCCGGATCGGGATCGGCGACGGTCGGGTTGCCGGCCAGCGGCGGGAACACGCGGGCAAAGCCCTTGCCGTCGGCGCCATGGCAAGGCATGCAGAACACCGCGTACTGGCGCGCACCGGGCACATCGAAGCGGCCCTGCTGCAGTTGCTGCGCGGTGGCGGCATCGTGCCGGAACGGCTTGTCCTCGCCCCGCGCACCGGGCAGGGACTTCAGGTAGGCGGCGACGGCATCGAGGTCGGGCGCGCTCATGTACTGGGTGGCAGTGGAGACCACCGTGGACATCGGACCGAACGAGGTTGCGTGCCCGTTGCGCCCGGTGCGCAGGAACTCGGCGATGTCCGCGCGCGACCACGCGCCCAGGCCGGTGACCTGGTCACCGGTCAGGTTGGTGGCGGACCAGCCCTCCACGCTCGCCCCGGACAGGAAATGGCGGCTGCGCTCGTCCAGCCCCTTCTCGGCAAACAGGTTGCCGCGCGGCGTATGGCAGGCGCCGCAGTGCGCCACCGCCTGCACCAGGTAGGCGCCGCGGTTCCAGGCTGCGCCGCGCGCGGGGTCGGTGCGGACCGGGTCGTCATCAACGAACAGGACGTTCCACACCGCCAGCAGGCTGCGCATGCTGAACGGCCAACGCATCTGCGGTGCGGGGTTGCGCTGGGTGACCGGCGCCACCTCGGCACGCAGGTAGGCGTACAGCGCCGCCACGTCCTCGGCGCGCATGCGTGCGTACGAGGGATACGGCATCGCCGGATAGAGGCGTTTGCCGTCGCGCGCCACGCCGTACCGCAAGGCGCGGTCGAACTCGGCCAGCGTATAGGCGCCGATGCCGCTGCCGGCATCGGGCGTGATATTGGTCGAATGGATCGTGCCGACCGCCGTGCGGATCGGCAGCCCGCCGGCGAATGGCTTGCCGCCTTCGCTGGTATGGCAGGCGGCGCAGTTGGCGATGCGCGCCAGGTAGCGGCCGCGTTCGATCTGTTGCGTGTCGGTGGCGGCCAGCGCCATGCCCACGGGCAGCAGCATCGCCAGCGTCAGGCAGGCCAGCTTGCGCAGCGCACGGGCTGTGGCGATACCAGGTCCTTGGGGCAGGAGAAGCATGGGAGCAGATTCAGGTCAGGCAGCCGACACCGCCCAGTTTGCCGCAAGCACCAGGCACACCACCAGCCCGGCGGCGACGGCCACGCCGGTCAGGATCAGCGGCACCGGGCGCAAGGTGTCCAGGTCGCGCTGGTGCTCCTGCCCCTGGCGCAGGCCAAAGAAGCCCCACAGCACGGTCCGCAACAGCCTCAACGGGTTCATGGCATCTCCTTGCACAACGCCTTTGTGTACGAGTGCCGATTATGGGCCGTCCGCGCCAGCCATAACAGCATCAGATAACAGGAAAATTTACGTATCAGTTTGCCTGCACGGGAGATAATGCGCTCAACCGCCCCGCCCCCGCCAACCCGCCATGAAACGCTACGAAGCCCTTGCCGAGACCCTGGCCGCTGATATCCGCAACGGCAGCCTGCCGCCGGGCACGCGCCTGCCGTCGATCCGCAAGACCGTGGCCCAGTATGGCGTCAGCCCCTCGACCGCCTTCCAGGCCTATTACCGGCTGGAAGAGCGCGGGCTGGTGCGGGCGCGCGAGCGCTCCGGCTACTACGTGGCGGGACCGGCGCGGCGCGAGCTGCCCCAGCCGCAGGCGCGGCCATCGCGCCAGGTGTCGACGCAGGTCGACATCTCCAAGCTGGTCTTCGCCGTGCTGGAAGGCGCGCGTGACCGCGAGCTGGTGCAGTTTGGCTCGGCCTTTCCCTCGCCCGAGCTGTTCCCGTGGGAGCGGCTGGGCAAGTCGCTGGCGCGCGCCGGCCGCGCACTCGACCCGTGGTACTCGGTCAACGACCTGCCGCCGGGCAATACCGCGCTGCGCCGCCAGATCGCGCTGCGCTACCTGGGCGCCGGCGCCCCGCAGCCGGCCGAGGACCTGATCGTCACCAACGGCGCGCTCGAGGCGCTCAACCTGTGCCTGATGGCGGTGACGCAGCCGGGCGACGTGGTGGCGATCGAATCGCCCGGCTTCTATGCCTCGCTGCAGGCACTGGAGCGGCTGCGGCTCAAGGCCGTGGAGATCCCGGTCGACCCCGCCGAAGGCATCGACCTGGGCGCGCTCGATGCCGCGCTGTCGCGCCACCCGGTCAAGGCGTGCTGGTTCATGACGCAGTTCCAGAATCCGCTCGGCGCCAGCATGTCGGAAGACAAGAAGAAAGCGCTGGTGGCCTTGCTGGCGCGCCACCAGGTGCCGCTGATCGAGGACGACGTCTATGGCGAGCTCTACTTCGGCAACCGCTGCCCGCTGCCGGCCAAGGCCTTCGACACGCAAGGGCTGGTGATGCACTGCAGTTCGTTCTCGAAGACGCTGGCGCCGGGCTTCCGCATCGGCTGGGTGGCGCCGGGCCGCTTTGGCGAGGCCATCCAACGGCTCAAGCTGATGACCACGCTGTCGGCCGGCGTGCCCACGCAGGTGGCGCTGGCCGAATACCTGCAGCATGGCGGCTACGACAAGCACCTGCGCAAGCTGCGCCATGTGCTGGAGATGCAGCAGGGCCGCATGATCGATGCCATCGGCCAGCATTTCCCGGAAGATGTGCGCGTGTCGCGCCCAGACGGTGGTTACTTCCTGTGGGTCGAGTTTGCACCCGGCTTCGATGCGCTGGCATTGCACCATGCCGCACTGGAGGCAGGCATCGGCATAGCGCCGGGTCCGATCTTCTCTGCGCGGCAGGGATACCGCAACTGCATCCGGCTCAACTACGGGCACCTGTGGAGCGATGAGGCCGAGGCCGCCATCGCCACCCTTGGGCGGCTCATCGCGCAGCAGCAAGGCAGCTAGCGCGCATCGCGATGGCGGCGCAGCGCCCACTCCAGGGTCTCGAACGCTGCCTGTACCACCAGTGCCAGCATGGCCGCCGGGATTGCGCCGGCCAGCAGCAGCGCCGTGTCGTTGAGCGCCAGCCCGGTGGCAATGCGCTCGCCAAAGCCACCCGCGCCGACAAAGGCCGCGATCGTCGCCGTGCCCACGCTGATGATGGCCGCGGTCTTGATGCCCGCCAGAAGCACCGGCAAGGCCAGCGGCAGCTCCACGTAGCGCAGCACCTGTCCGCCGCGCAACCCGAGCGCCCGCCCCGCATCGCGCATGCCCTGCGGCACCTGCTCCAGCCCGGTCGTGGTGTTGCGCACGATCGGCAGCAAGGCATAGAGAAACAGCGCCACCATGGCCGGCCAGACGCCGATGCGGCCCAGCAGCGGGATCAGCATCGCCAGCAGCGCCAGCGACGGTACCGTCTGCAGCACGTTGACCACGCCCAGCACAGCCTGTCCGGTGCGGCGCCGCCGCGCCGCCAGCATCCCCAGCGGCACGCCGACCAGCGTGGCGGCGCCGACCGCCCCCGCCACCAGGCCGACATGGCGCCGCGCCAGGCGCGTGGTGTCGGGCCCGAACAGCGCGGCAGCCAGCCGGCCGCGCGGCTCGGCACCGTCATGCGTTGCCTTTTGCCCTGCAGTGCCGGCCAGGAACGCGCGCGCGATCGCGTCGAATGACTGGCCATCGATCTCCGCCGCCGCGTTCATGGCGCTCATGTCGTCGGCGCTGACGCGCCCGGCCAGCCGCTCCAACGCTTGCCAGGCCTGCGGGAAACGCTTCGGTACGTCAAGGCGGTAGACCACCACCGCGTCGTAGCGCGGGAAGTAATGCCGGTCGTCTTCCAGCACGCGCAGCTTGTACTTGCGGATCTTGGCGTCGGTGGAATAGATGTCGATGGCATCGACCTGCCCCGCGGCCAAGGCCTCGTAGGCAACGCCATGGTCCAGCCCGACCGGGCGTTGCGGCAGCCCGTAGCGGCTGGCCAGCCCCGGCCAGCCGTCGGCGCGCCCCAGGAACTCATGGGACAGGCCGAGCCTGAGCTGGGGCTGCGCGGCGAGATCGCTCAGCCGGCGCAGCGCGCCGGCGCGGGCATCGGACACGGCCAGCGCATAGGTGTTCTCAAAACCAAGCGGAATTGCCGCGCCCAGCCCCATCGGCGCCAGCGCGCGCTGGATGGCATCGAGCCCGGCTCCGGGGGGCAGTTTCAAGATCTCGGCGGCGAGCGTGCCGGTGTAGTCGGGATAGAGGTCGATGCTGCCGGCCTTCAGCGCCTCGAAGACGATCGCGGTATTGCCCAGGCCTGGCTGGTGTTGAGCGGCGCCGGGCGGCCCCGCGGCCTGGGTCAGCAGTTCGCCAAGGATGTATGACTCGGTGAAGCGCTTGGAGCCGACGCGCAGCGGATCTGCCGCGCGCGCCGGCATGGCGCCCGCGAGTGCGGCAGCCAGCACCCACACCACTGCCTGCCACAGCGGGCGCCCAGTTCTCCCGATCTCCCGACTGCTACGGATCCAAGCCAAAACGTCTGTCCCGATAGGGGGCCGGTGTGCGCCCGGCATCGCTACATCATAGCTGGCGCATGTCCTTATCCAGAAATAGTATTTGTCATTTGCATGATGAAGGCGTCAGAATCCAGAAAACACATTCTTTCCAAGCGCGCCCCCATGGAAATCCGGCAATTGGAAGCCTTCGCCGCAGTGGTCACCACTGGCAGTGTCACCGCTGCCGGGCGGCTGCTGGGCCGCTCGCAGCCCGCCATTACGCGACTGATCCAGGAACTGGAAGCCGAACTGGGCTTTGCCCTGTTCACCCGCAGCGGCCCGCGCGTCAGCCCGACCGAGCAAGGCTTCCTGCTCTATGACGAGGTCGAGCAGACGCTGGCCGGCATGCAGCAGATCCGCACACGCGCCGCGGCCCTGGCGCGCGGCGATGGCCGGCCCCTGCGCATTGCCGCGACCCCGGCGCTGGCAGCCGGCTTGCTGCCGCCGGCCCTGGCGCTGGCCTTCGAACGCGGGCTGTGCGCACCGGAGCGGGTGTCGGTGCAGAACCTGTCGCCGGAACAAGTGGTGCATGCGGTGCTGACCGGCGCGGCCGATATCGGCCTGAACAGCCTGCCGCTGGAACACCGCGGCGTGACCGTGCACTGGATCGGCCAGTCAGCCTGCGTGGCTGCCGTGCGTGCCGACGACCCACTGGCGGCGCAGCCTGCCATCGCCCTGCAGGACTGCCGCGGCCGCCGCATCGTCACCATGCAGAACCCTTACCGGCTGCGCCGCCGCGTCGACCGGGCGCTTGCCTGCGCCGGCGTGCCTGAAGCGGGCGTGATCGACACCAATACCTCGATCAGCGCGCTCACGCTGGTGCGCGCGGGGCTGGGCATCGCCGTGCTGGAACCCGTGACCGCGCGCGGGCTGCCGCTGACCGATATCGCCGTGCGGGCCATCGATGCCGATATTCCCTTTTTCTTCGGCGTGATCACGCCGCAGGCCCGCCCGGCCAGCACCGCGGTGCTGGGGCTGGTGCAGGCCGTGGCCGACGCCGCCGCCGAACTGTTGCCCGACTTGGTGCGGCGCGAGCCCGCCGAACACGGCGCGCTGCTGCAGTCGCTCTATGGCGATGCCAGCGACGACGCTGACACGCTCTCACAAGATGCCGGACTTCCAAGCCATGACTGACCTATCCGCCTCCGCCCCTACCCCCGCCGCCGGCCTCGCCGCGCTGGAAGCGCGCCTGCGCCAGGACCTGTCATGGCTGGAACTGCCAGCCAAGGGCTGGACCGTCCAGCGCACCCAGGATGGCCAGGAAATCCTGGACGTCGCTGTCATCGGCGGCGGCATGGCCGGGCTGGCAGCCAGCGCCACCCTGACGCATCTCGGCATCCGCGTGCGCGCCTTCGACCGTTCCCCGGCCGGCTTCGAAGGCCCGTGGGCCACCACCGCGCGCATGGAAACGCTGCGTTCGCCCAAGCAACTGACCGGCCCCGCGCTGGGCCTGTCGGCGCTGACTTTCCGCGCCTGGTTCGAAGCCCAGTTTGGCACGGCCGCCTGGGAGGCGCTGGACAAGATCCCGCGGCTGCAGTGGATGGACTACCTGCGCTGGTACCGCCAGGTGCTGGCGCTGGATATTCGCAACGAACACCAGGTCGATGCCATCGTGCCGCGCCCGGACGGACTGGTCGCGCTGTCGGTGCAGACCCCGGACGGCCCGCAGACCGTACTGGCGCGCCGCGTGGTGCTGGCCACCGGCCGCGACGGCCTGGGCGGCGCCTACCTGCCGCCGGTGGCGAGCAAACTGCCGCGCCAACTGTGGGCGCATTCGTCCGACGAAATGGACTACGCCACGCTGCGCGGCAAGCGCGTGGGCGTGGTCGGCGCAGGCGCTTCGGCCATGGACAGCGCGGCGACCGCGCTGGAAGCCGGCGCCGCCTGCGTGGAGATGCTGATCCGCCGCGCCGACATCCCGCGCGTCAACAAGGGCAAGGGCGCGGGCAATCCCGGCCTGGTCCACGGCCACACCATGCTGTCCGATGAATGGAAATGGCGCATCCGCCATTACATCAACGCGCAGCAGGTGCCGCCGCCGCGCGGCAGCACTCTGCGGGTCTCGCGCCATGCCAATGCGCGCTTCCACCTGGGCTGCCCGATCGAAGCGATCGAGCCGCATGGCGACGGCCTGCGCGTGCTCACGCCCAAGGGCGTGTTCGAGCTGGACTTCCTGATCTTCTCCACCGGTTTCCGCATCGCCCTGGACACCCGGCCCGAGTTCGCCGCCTTCGCCCCGCAAATCCGCTACTGGCGCGACCGCTACACACCCCGCCCCGGCCAGGAAGACCAAGAGCTGGACGACTCGCCGGACCTGGGCCCGGCCTTCGAGTTCCTCGAGAAGACGCCCGGCGCCTGCCCCGGGCTGTCGCGCATCCACTGCTTCTGCTATCCGGCCGCGCTGTCGCACGGCACGGTGTCGGGCGACATCCCGGCCATCAGCGACGGCGCGCGCCGGCTGGGCCAGGGGATCGCCGGGCTGCTGTACCAGGAAGACGTGGAGATCCACTACGCCAACCTGGAAGCCTATGCCGAGCCCGAAGTGTTCGGCGACGAATGGACGCCGGCGCCATGAGGGCGATAAGAGGCGCCGTCACCCGCTGGCCCTGGCGCTGGCTGCTGCGCCGCCTGCTGCAGGCGGCCGCGGTGGTGCTGGTGATGACGGTGATCGTCTTCGCCGGCCTGCATGCCATCGGCAATCCGGTCGACATCCTGATTGGCCAGGACGTGGACCAGGTCGACCGCGCGCGCATCATCGCCGCGCTCGGGCTGGACCAGCCGCTGTGGCGCCAGTACCTCGGTTTCCTGAACGGCGCGCTGCACGGCAACCTGGGCAACAGCTTTGTCTATAACGTGCCGGCGATCCAGCTGATCCTGCAGCGCCTGCCGGCCACGCTGGAGCTGGCGGTGGCGGCGCTGCTGCTGGCCGTGCTGGTGGGCGTGCCGCTCGGGCTGTTCGCCGGTCTGTATCCCGAGCACCCGCTGTCGCGCGTGCTGATGACCGGCAGCATCGTCGGCTTCTCGCTGCCCACCTTCTGGGTCGGCCTGATGCTGATCATGGCCTTCAGCGTGCGGCTGGGCTGGCTGCCTTCGGGCGGGCGCGGCGCCACCACGGAATGGCTGGGCGTGCCGTGGTCCTGGCTGACCGCCGACGGGCTGCGCCACATGATCCTGCCGGCCATCAACCTGTCCTTGTTCAAGGTCTCGCTGGTGCTGCGCCTGACGCGCGCCGGCGTGCGCGAGGTATTGCCGCAGGACTGGGTCAGGTTCGCGCGCGCCAAGGGCCTGTCGCCGCTGCGCGTGGTGCTCGGCCACGTGCTGCGCAACACCATGATCCCGCTGGTGACGGTGCTGGGCCTGGAGTTCGGCTCCACCATCGCGTTCGCGGTGGTGACCGAGAACATCTTCGCCTGGCCCGGCGCCGGCAAGCTGATCCTGGACAGCATCAACGCGCTCGACCGGCCGGTGATCGTCTCCTACCTGGTGGTCGTGGTGTGCCTGTTCGTCACGCTGAACCTGATCGTCGACGTGCTCTACAAACTGCTCGATCCGCGCGTGCGGCTGGAGGGTGCGGCATGAACGCCAGCGACAAGACCAGCGCAGTGGCAGCCGAAGCCTTCGCGCCGCCCGCCGCGCCCGCCGCGCCCGCGTTACGGCGCGAAGCGCCGTGGCGTCGCGTGGTGGCTGACTTCCTCGCCTCGCGCACCGCCGTGTTCGGGCTGGTGGTGCTGGTGCTGCTGGTGCTCACCGCGCTGCTGGCGCCGTGGCTCACGCCGCAGAACCCCTATGACCTGCTGCAACTGGATGTGCTGGACGCGCGCCTGGCGCCTGGCACCGCCAACGGTGCCGGCACCTACAGCTACTGGCTGGGCACCGACGGCCAGGGCCGCGACATCCTGTCCGGCATCATTTACGGGCTTCGCATCAGCCTGCTGGTGGGCGTCGGCTCGGCGGCGCTCGCCGGCGTGCTCGGCACGCTGCTGGGGCTGCTCGCGGCCTATGCCGGCGGGCGCGTGGACAGCCTGATCATGCGCACCGTGGACCTGCTCCTGTCCTTCCCGTCCATCCTGGTGGCGATGATGATCCTGGCCTTCCTGGGCAAGGGCGTGGGCAACGTGGTGCTGACGCTGGTGATCCTGGAGTGGGCCTACTATGCCCGCACGGCCCGCGCCCAGGCCCTGGTGGAGAGCCGGCGCGAATACGTCGAGGCCGCGCGCGGCCAGGGTATCGCGCACTGGCGCATCGTGGTCGGGCACATCCTGCCCAACTGCATGCCGCCGCTGATCGTGATCGGCTCGCTGCAGGTGGCGCGCGCGATCACGCTGGAGGCCACGCTGTCCTTTCTCGGCCTGGGCGTGCCGGTCACCGAGCCCTCGCTCGGCCTGCTGATCGCCAATGGCTACCAGTTCATGCTGTCCGACGAATACTGGATCAGCTTTTTCCCGGGCATTGCGCTGCTGCTGACCGTGGTGGCCATCAACCTGGTGGGCGACCGCCTACGCGACGTCCTCAACCCGAGGCTGCAGAAATGAACGCGCCCGCCACGCTACCCGATATCCCCACGCTGGAAGTGCGCCACTTGCGCACCCATTTCGACACCCGCAACGGCGTGCTGCGGGCGGTGGACGATGTCTCGTTTGCCGTGCCGCGCGGCCGCATCCTGGGGCTGGTGGGCGAATCCGGCTCGGGCAAGTCGGTCACCGGCTTCTCCATCATGGGGCTGGTGGATGCGCCCGGTCACATCGCCGGCGGCGAAATCCTGTTCCAGGGCCGCGAGATGACGCGCATGCGCCCGGCCGAGTTGCGCCAGCTGCAGGGCAACCGCATCGCCATGATCTTCCAGGATCCGATGATGACGCTGAACCCGGTAATGCGGATCGATGCGCAGATGATCGAGGCGGTGCGCGCGCACAGCAAGGCCAGCCACAAGCAAGCGCGCGAACTGGCACGCGACACCCTAGGCATGATGGGCATCCCGAGCCCGGACGAACGGCTGCTGGCCTACCCGCACCAGCTTTCCGGCGGCATGCGCCAGCGCGTGGCGATTGCTACCGCCATGCTGCACCGGCCCGACCTGATCATCGCCGACGAACCCACCACCGCGCTGGATGTCACCATCCAGGCCCAGATCCTCTCGGAGGTACAGACACTGGCGCGCCAGCACGGCACTGCGCTGATCTGGATCACGCACGACCTGTCCGTGGTGGCGGGCCTCGCCGACGAGGTCGCGGTGATGTACGCCGGCCGCATCGTCGAGCAAGGCCCAGTGGACGACGTGCTGGACCACCCGCTGCACCCCTACACCGCCGGCCTGATCGCGAGCCTGCCGAGCCTGAACCAGCGCGGCCAGCGGCTGCGGCAGATTCCCGGCATGACTCCCGACCTGGCCGCCCTGCCGCCCGGCTGCGCCTTTGCCGCGCGCTGCCCGCGCGCCAGCGCCGTGTGCGGCGCAGCGCCGGCCATCACTACCCCCGCGCCGCGGCGCCAGGTGCGCTGCTTCCACCCCGGCCAGCTGGCCGTCAGCATGGAGCCGGCATGACCGTCAGCCAATTGCATCCGGCCCACACCGGCCACGCGCAAGCCGTACCGGCGGCAGCAGAAGGCGGCAGGCCGCCGCTGGTGTCCGCCCGCGCGCTGGCCAAGCGCTTCGGCGAGCGCAAGCCGGGACGCATCGGCCGGGCGCTGGAGCGCCTGGGCTGGTCCGAACCCGAGCGCGTCACCCACGCCGTGGACGGCGTCGACCTCGACCTGAAGCACGGCGAAGTGCTCGGGCTGGTGGGCGAATCGGGCTGCGGCAAGTCCACCCTGGGGCGCATGATCGCGGGCCTGCTCGACCCCTCCTCCGGCGAGATCCACATCGACGGCCGCAGCCCCGCCAGCCTGGACCGCGCCGGGCGGCAGGCACTGCGCCTGAAGATCCAGATGGTGTTCCAGGACCCCTACGCCAGCCTGAACCCGCGCCTGCGCGTGGACCGCATCGTCGGCGAGGGCGCACGCCTGCAAGGGCTGGTGGATGCGGCCGGCTTCGACGACTACGTCAGCGCGCAGTTGCAGCGCGCCGGACTGGACCCGAGCCTGCGCCAGCGCTACCCCCACCAGTTCAGCGGCGGCCAGCGCCAGCGCATCGGCATTGCCCGTGCGCTGGCGGTGCAGCCCGAGCTGCTGGTGTGCGACGAGGCCGTGGCAGCGCTGGACGTGTCGATCCAGGCCCAGGTGCTGAACCTGTTCATGGACCTGCGCGAGCAGTTGGGCCTGAGCTACCTGTTCATCAGCCACGACCTGGGCGTGGTCGAACATATCTCTGACCGCGTGATGATCATGTACCTGGGCCGCGTGGTGGAAAGCGCGCCGACCACGGAGATCTTCCGCCGCCCCAACCACCCCTACACGCAGGCGCTGCTGGCCGAAATCCCGCGCCTGGATGCCCGCCACAAGACCTTCACCGCCATCCGCGGCGAGATCCCCAGCCCGCTGGCGCCACCGGCCGGCTGCCACTTCCACCCGCGCTGCCCGCATGCCATGGCGCGCTGCGCGGTGGAGCCGCCCAGGTTGCGCGGCATCGCCGTCAACCATCTGAGCGCCTGCCATCTCAACGAAGGCTGACGCTCACCGTATAGCCCCTTTCATCCCAGAAACCGCCCCGAGGAATCGCCCCATGAATCGCTCGCCGTCCTTCTCCTTGCGTGCCACCGTGGCCGCCGTGCTTTGCGCCGCCGCGGCGGTGGCTTCCGCGCAGTCGCTGACGATCGGCTTTGCCGACCCGTTGTCGTCGCTGGACCCCCAGCTGAACAACCACGCCGGCGACCGTTCGGTGGACCTGCACTTCTGGGACCTGCTGATCGAAAACAAGGACAACAAGCTGCAGCCGGGGCTGGCGCTGTCGTGGAAGGCGCTGGACGACAAGACCTGGGAATTCAAGCTGCGCCGCGACGTCAAGTGGCAGGATGGCAAGCCCTTCACCGCAGAGGACGTGGTCTTCTCCTACCAGCGCGCACGCAACGTGCCGGGTAGTGTGGCCTCGTTCTCGGGCTACCTGCGCACCATCGAATCCGCCACCGCCAAGGACCCGTACACGCTACTGGTCAAGACCAACATCGCCAACCCCGACCTGCCGCTGAACCTGGCCTCGGTGCATATCGTCAGCAAGCACGTGGGCGACAAGGCCAATACCGACGATTACAACGCGGGCCGCGCGGTGGTGGGCACCGGCCCGTACAAGTTCATCTCTTACACCCCGGGCGACCGTGTGATCATGGCGCGCAATGACGGCTACTGGGGCGCCAAGGCGATCTGGCAACAGGTCAACTACCGCTACATCAACAACGGCCCGGCGCGCACGGCAGCGCTGCTGTCCGGCGACGTGGACGTGATCGACAAGGTCTCGGTGTCCGACCTCGCCAAGCTCAAGCAATCGCCCACCGTCAGCGTGTTTCCCTACAACGGCCTGCGCGTGATGCTGCTGCAACCGAGCTTCAAGCCTGGCCCCAACCCCTACATCACCGACAACGCCGGCAAGCCGCTGGACAAGAACCCGCTGCTTGACGTGCGCGTGCGCCGGGCGCTGTCGCTGGCCATCAACCGCGAGGCCGTGGTGGGCCGTATCCTGCAGAACACCGCCACCGTAGCCAACCAGTGGATGCCCAAGGGCACTTTTGGCTACAACCCCGAGGTCAAGGACATCGCCTATGACCCCGCGCAGGCCAAAAAACAGCTGGCCGAGGCCGGCTTTCCCGACGGCTTCAGGCTGACCATCCATGCCCCCAACGACCGCTACCCGCAGGGCCCGGAAACGGCGCAGGCCGTGGCGCAGTTCTGGACCCGCGTGGGCGTGAAGACCCAGGTGGAAGTGGTGCCCTGGTCGGTCTACTCCGGCCGTGCCAACAAGAACGAGTACGCGGTCAGCATGCTGGCCTGGGGCAACGGCACCGGCGAGGCCAGCTATGCGCTGGTCAACGTGCTGGCCACCGTGGACGCCAAGAAGGGCCTGGGCGCCTCCAACTGGGGCCACTACAGCAACCCGGCCGTAGACCGCGCACTGGAGGAATCCACCGCCGAGTTCGACGCGGCCAAGCGCGAAACGATCCTGCGCCGCTCGGTCAAGCTGGTGTCCGACGACGTCGGCGTGGTGCCGCTGTACCACTACCAGAATATCTGGGCGGCAAAGAAGGGCCTGAAGGTAACGCCGATGACCAGCGACCGCACCGCCGCCATGATGGTGACGCGGACGGGCAAGTGAGCATGGCCGTGATGACCGCCCCAACCCTTGACATCACCCCGGCCGATGCCCTCATCGACGCGCCGCGCCGCATCGCCATCACCGGCCTGCGGCCCGGCGAGACCGTGGCCGTCAGCACGCGCACCGTACGCGGCCGCGACGTCGCCTGGGCCAGCCAGGCCGACTTCATTGCCGCAGGCGACGGCAGCGTGGACCTGGAGCGCGATGCGCCAGTGCGCGGCAGCTACGACGGCGTGGCGCCCATGGGCTTGCTGTGGGCGCAGCGGCCGGTGGCATCGGACAGCCGCGAGCTGTTCCACACCGACGCAACCCGGCCGCTGGTGACCGAGATTACCGTCACGGCCGCCGGCGGCGAGGCTCGCAGCGAGCTGGTGCAGCGCCTCGCCGCACCGGGCGTGGTGCGCGAAGACATCCGCGTGGACGGGCTGGTCGGCACGCTGTACCGCCCGCCTGGCGCCGGCCCGCACCCGGCGGTGATGGTGCTCAACGGGTCCGGCGGCGGCATCAACGAACCGCGCGCCGCGCTCTATGCCTCGCATGGCTATGCCGCGCTGGCGCTGGGCTACTTCAAGGCGCCGGGCCTGTCGGACTATATCTCCAACACGCCGCTGGAATACTTCGAGCGCGGCCTGCAATGGATGCATCGCGAGCTGCGTCCGGCGCATGGCTTTGTCGCCCTGTCCGGCCAGTCGCGCGGCGGGGAGCTGGTACTGCTGCTGGGTGCGACCTTTCCCGATCTGGTGTCGGCGGTGGTCGGCTACGTGCCGGGCGCGGTGGTGCATAGCGCCCAGAATGCCGCCGACCCGGCCATCGGCCGTGAGGGCGCAGCCTGGCTGCACCATGACAAGCCGCTGCCGCATGTGTGGGAGAACAACCCCGACGCCAGCTGGGCACCGTTCGACGAAGGCCCGGCGCCGCACCGGCACGAGCGCGCCATCCTCACCGCGCTGAAGAATGCCGAGGCCGTGGCGCGCGCCCGCATCCGGGTCGAGCACATCCACGGGCCGGTGATGCTGCTGTCCGGCACCGACGACGGCTCGTGGCCGTCCAGCCTGTATTCGCGCATGGTCACCGACAAGCTAACCGAGACCGGCCATCCGTATCCGGTCGAGCACCTCGACTTCGAGCATGCCGGCCATGCCATCCTCTTTCCCTACGTGCCCACCACGCAAGCGGTCTACGCGCATCCGGTATCGCGCCGTATCAGCACTACTGGCGGCACGCCCGAGGCCAATGCCGGTGCCGACGAGGCATCCTGGCGCGGGGTCCGCGCATTCCTGGCGCGGGCAGTGGCCGCGCGCAAGCAAACCGCCGGGAACTGACGGCTGCGCCAGCACGACAACGAATCCTTCGACACTCCGGGAGTCTTCAAATGACCCAAGCCAACGCTGCCGCCACTGACGTGGTCGACCAGGTCGCCGGCCTAGCCGCCGGCTCCGCCATCCACACGCTGCGTCACGCACGCGACAAGGTGGTTGCCTCCACCCAGGGCAGCTACAACGGGCTGTTCGATCCTGCCCTGCCCGGCCTGACCCTAGCCGAGCGCCTTCTGATCGCGCTCTACGCCGCCCGCCTGGCCGGCGCCGCCGATCTGGTGGCCCACTACCGCGCCCGCCTGCAGGCCATCGAGGCCGACGCCGCGCTGGTCACCCTCGCCCAGCAGGGCGACCCCGACACGCTCGCCGACGCGCGCCTGCGCGCCATCCTGGCCTTCACCCGCACGCTGAGTGAACGCCCCGTGGAAGGCGACCAGGCCGCGCTGAAGACCCTGCCCGCCGCCGGCCTTGCCACGCCTGACGTGGTAACGCTGGCGCAACTGATCGCCTTCCTGTCCTACCAGGTGCGCCTGGTCGCCGGACTCAAGGCGATGCAGGCACTGGGCGCAGGCACCCCAGCGATCACTACCGTGCCCGCCACGGCCGGCACCCTGCTGCAGAGCCCGATCCGCGCGCATGGCTTCACTAACGAAGTGCTGGACTGGAAGGCCTGGCTGGACGTGGTATCCGTCGACAGCGCCACGCCCGAGCAGGTCGCGGTGTTGGAGGAGAGCCACCCCAAGGCCAAGGTATCGGACTACTACCTGTTCCTCGTGCACCAGCCCGAGATCCTGCGCCAGCGCTCCACCGCCTTCAACGCCATCATGTACGCCCCGGGTGGCATGCCGCGCGCCGAACGCGAACTGGCCAGCACGGTGGTGTCCCGCATCAATGGCTGCGTCTACTGCGCGTCAGTCCATGCCCAGCGCTTTGAGCAGCTGGCCAAGCGCAACGAGGTGATCCGCCAGGTGTTCGACGATCCCCATACCGCCGGCATGACTGCGCGCGAGCAGGCAATCGCGAAGTTCTCGATCGAACTGACCGAACAGCCCGCCGAAGTCACTGCCGAGCAGCTCAAGCCGTTGCGGGAAGCGGGCGTCACGGATGCGGAGATCCTGGACCTGATCCACTCGGTCGCCATCTTTGCCTGGGCGAACCGGCTGATGCTAAACCTCGGCGAGCCAGTGTTTCCGGAGCAATCCGGGGAGTAGGCGGTCAGGCGCCAGCCACAACGCACGCGGGCGCTCAGCCCGCGTTGTGATGCACCGCCAGCCAGACACTGGGCTGGCTAGCATCGGTCCACGCCACCCGGTGGCGGCAGTGGGCGGGAAGGTGCAGCCAGTCACCCGGCTTCATGGGATGCTGGCCGGACTGGCCTTCGATCTCGATGGCGGCGCTGCCGCTGACCAGCAGCACCCATTCCGCCTCAGCACTGTCGTACCAGAAGCCTTCGGGACTGGCCTGCCCGTTGGAGACGATGCGCTCGATCCGCAACCCGGGCCGTTCCAGCAGCGGCTGGAAGCACTCCTGCACCGCGCCGGCCGGGACGTCCGCCAGCAGGTTTCCGTGTTCAGGCTGCATGCTGCCTCCTGGAAGTCGTGGTTGCGGGGCCTGTCAGTTGCCCGGCCCGGGCGCCAGTACATCGCGTGCGCCATTGCGGCCCATCGGCGACACCAGCCCGGCCACCTCCATCTGCTCGATCAGGCGTGCCGCGCGGTTGTAGCCGATGCGCAGCTGGCGCTGCACGGCGGAGATCGAGGCGCGGCGGCTGGTCAGCACAAAGCTGGCGGCTTCGTCGTAGAGCGGGTCGGCCTCGCCGTCGCCGCCGCTGTCGCCGAACAGGTCGGTGCTGCCGGCCTCGGCAGGGTCGCCGGCAAGGATGGTTTCATCGTAGTCCGGCTCGCCGAACTGCTTCCAGTGTTCCACCACGCGGTGCACTTCGTCGTCGGCAACAAAGGCGCCATGCACGCGCTGCGGATAGCCGGTGCCAGGCGGCAGGAACAGCATGTCGCCCTGGCCGAGCAGGCTCTCGGCGCCCATCTGGTCAAGGATGGTGCGCGAATCGATCTTGGACGAGACCTGGAACGCCACGCGCGTCGGGATATTGGCCTTGATCAGGCCGGTAATCACGTCCACCGAGGGGCGCTGCGTGGCCAGGATCAGGTGGATGCCGGCGGCGCGCGCCTTCTGCGCCAGGCGCGCGATTAGTTCCTCGATCTTCTTGCCGGCGACCATCATCAGGTCGGCCAGTTCGTCGATCACCACCACGATCATCGGCAGGCGCGACAGTGGCTCGGGCGCCTCCGGCGTCAGCGAGAACGGGTTCGGCACTTTGCGCTCGGCGGCCTCCGCGGCGCGGATCTTCTGGTTGTAGCCGGCCAGGTTGCGTACGCCCAGCGCGGACATCAGCTTGTAGCGCTTTTCCATCTCGCCGACGCACCAGTTGAGCGCGTGCGCGGCCTGCTTCATGTCGGTGACCACCGGCGCCAGCAGGTGCGGGATGCCCTCATAGACCGACAATTCCAGCATCTTGGGGTCGATCATGATCAGGCGCACGTCTTCGGGCGTGGCCTTGTACAGCATCGACAGGATCATGGCGTTAACCGCCACCGACTTGCCCGAGCCGGTGGTGCCGGCCACCAGCAGGTGCGGCGCGCGGGCCAGGTCGGTCACCACCGGATTGCCGGTGATGTCCTTGCCCATGGCCAGCACCAGCCGCGAATGGTGCGCCTGGAACGAGGCCGCGTTGACGATCTCCGACAACCGGATCATCTGCCGGCGCGCATTGGGCAGCTCCAGCCCCATGCAGGTCTTGCCGGGAATGGTCTCGACGACGCGGATCGAGGTCACGCCCAGCGCGCGCGCCAGGTCCTTCATCAGCCCGACCACCTGGGCGCCGCGCACGCCCATGGCAGGCTCGACCTCGAAGCGGGTGATCACCGGGCCGGCACCGGCGCCGACCACGGCGACTGGCACCTTGAACTCGGCCAGCCGCTGGGCGATCAGCTCGCCGGTTTCGCGCAGGCGTTCTTCCGACACCTGTTCTGCGCTGTCGACCCCGGTCTCCAGCAGTTCGGCCGGTGGCAGGCGGTAGTCGACGAAGGGGCGCGAAGGCGGCGGCGCAACCGGCACCGGCACCGGCACGGGCGCCGGCTGGGCGGCAGCCAGCGGCACGGTGCGGCCGACCACGGCGGGCAGCACGATGCGCGGCTTGGCGGCCGGGACCGGAGCCTGGTTCAGTTCAGGCGCCTCAGCGGGCTCAGGGACTTCCGGGACTTCCGGGACTTCCGGGGCTTCAGTCGCTTCAGGCGGTTCTGCTGCCTCAGCAGGCTCGGCCGCATCCGCTTCCGCCTCCTCGGCGATCAGGCCGTTGCCGTCCATCAATCCGTCCGTTTCGTTGTCCTCCGCGGGTGCCTGGGTGCTGGCATCGAGAGCGCTGCCCTCTTCCATCGCGGAGCTTGCCACGGCCTGGGCTACGGCCTCGGCGCCGGTGACATCCAATTCGGGCTCGGCTGCGGCCAGCGCTTCGGGTTCCCCAATGACAACGACGTGATCTCCGCTCCCGGCTTCGGCTTCGGCTTCGGCTTCGGCTTCGGCTTCGGCTTCGGCTTCGGCTTCGGCTTCGGCTTCGGCTTCGGCTT
>NZ_JBYSYC010000013.1:112951-173813 GCF_058782875.1 Cupriavidus sp. FW305-F7
CGGCTTCGGCTTCGGCTTCGGCTTCGGCTTCGGCTTCGGCTTCGGCTTCGGCTTCGGCTTCGGCTTCGGCTTCGGCTGGCAGGGTGACGGTAGACAGTGCTTGCGGTTCTGCGTCGTCGGCAATATTCGGCGCTGAATCCGGCGCAGCCGCTTCCAGTTGTTGCGGTTCCGGCGCACCCGCTTGCGGTACCACTGACTTGCCAGCCAGCGCCTGCAACTCGGCCAGCAGGTCAAGGGCTTCCTGCCGGATCGCGGCAAGCGTGGCTTCGTCGGCTTCGGCCGGCACTGCTTCCGGCGCAATATCGCCAACGATATCGGTGTCTGCGGACACTGGTTCCATGGCAGGCGCTTCGGGCACTGCCACTACCTCAGGTTCCGGGCTGGTAACCGGCTGCGCGGGAGCGGCCACGGCTTGCGTGGCGCCAGTGGCCGCCGGCGCAGCGGCGGCGGCTTCGGCCGGCGCGGATACGGCGGCAGCTACGGTGACTGAAGCAGCGGCCGCGGCGATGCCCTTGCCGGAAGCCTCAGGCAGCGTCGTAATCGCCGAACGCACCAGGGGCTGCGGTTGGCGGAACGGGCTGCTTACCACCGTGCCGCGCAGAGGCTGCGCCGGCCGCGGCGCTGAAGCCGGTGAAGGGGCTGCCGTCGCGGCCGGCTTGCGTGCCGCCGGCTGGGCAGGGCGCGGTGCCGGTGCCGGTGCGGCAGGTGCGGGCGGCGCGCTGCGCGTCGGCTTGACCGCGTTCGGCGACTCGGCATGGTGCAGCCAGATCTCGCCCGGCTGCGGCGGGGATTCACGCGTGCGACGCGGCGGTTGCCAGGCGGGCTGGCGGCGCGCCGAGACCGCCTCAAAGCTGCGATGGCGCGTGGCGGGCGCAGTCCAGCCGGGGTTGCCTGCCGACGGCGGCTCCCAGCGCTCTGCCTCGCGCAGCGGCTGGGTGGGCGCAAAGGAAACCGGCGGCTCTTCCGGCGCCGCGTCGGGCGCGGCGCCGCGGCGCGGCTTGCGCGCGAACAGGCTGCGCCAGGTTTCGCCGAACACCATCGGCGCGGCCAGCGCCAGCACGCCCAGCATCAACAGCAAGGCACCGGTCCAGCCGAACAGGTTGCCCATCATGCCGGCCAGCGCGCGGCCGGCCGAACCGCCGGCGCTCGAGTCCGGATCGGTGCCACTGGTCAGCGCTTCCAGGCAGGCGCTCGCGCACAGCACGGCGAGCGTGCCGAGCCAGACGCGCAATGAGCCGGGCCCTGCCAGCCGGCGCTCGCCGGCGAGCCAGCGCGTCACCAGCCGCCAGACCAGCGGCACTATCCAGAAAGTCGAAAATCCGAACCAGCCAAAACCCATTATCGACATGCCATGTTCAAAACTACGGGCAGCGATTGTAGCGGTTATGGCAGGCGGCGATTGAATCGGAAAGCGCAAATATTCGTAACGCAGCGTGTTTCCGGGGCGATTGCGCTCGATCCCTGTGCGATTCCGGATGCCAGCGGCGGCAGACTTTGCGCCATCCGGTGGTTGGCGCAGCGGCGCCGCGCTACCATGCGGCAACCCCCGATCGAATTGCACTCCAGGCGGCCCGCCGCCTCCCCCTCCCCCCTCCCCCATGCCGATCCGCTACGCCAGGCTGCGCGTTCTTGTCGTCGAAGACCATCCGTTCCAGCGCGTCGCGGCCGAGGGACTGCTGCGGCATCTAGGCGTGCAGACCCCGGTCTGCGCTGAAAACGGGACGCAAGCGGCCGAGATCCTTGCACGCGAACCGTTCGACATCGTGCTCTGCGACATCGAGATGCCTGGCGGCAACGGCCCCGAACTGATTGCCGAGCTGCACCGGCGCGGGGCAGCATGCCTTTGCCGGGGCGGCGCCGGTGTGGGTCTGGGTGACGGCGCTGGCGGAGGACATCCTGGATTCAAACCGCGGCCTGGCGCACGCCGCCGGCATCCCGCGCGTGCACGCGCTGCGCAAGCCGCTGTCGCGCGATGTGGTGGAAGAGATCCTGGCCGATGCGCTGGTGCGCCAGCCCGCGGGCGAGTCCGCCCCGCCGGCGTGGTCACCCGACGACGCGGAACTGCTCGCCGCCACCCAGTCAGGCACGGACCTGCTGGTCATGCTGCAGCCCCAGCACGACATTGCAAGCGGCCGGCGGGCCGGCGCCGAGGCGCTGGTGCGCTGGCGCCATCCCGAGCACGGCCTGGTACAGCCCGACCTCTTTATCCCACGGCTCGAAGCACTGGATGCGGCCGACCCGGTGTTCTTCTTTGTGACCCGCCAGTGCCTGGCAGCGCAGCAGCGGCTGCGCGCAGCCGGCATCCACATTGCGCTGGGCATCAATGCGTCGGCGCAAACCCTGTGCCGGTCGGGCGTGCTGGAGGCGTCTGATGCCCTGGTGGCCGCCAGCGGCGTGCCGCGGCAGGCGCTGACAGTGGAGTTGACCGAGGGCTATCCGGTGCCCGATACGCTGGCCCTGTCGGTCGCGCTGAACCGCTTGCGGCTGCTGGGCTACGGTGTGGCAATCGACGATTTCGGCGTTAGCATCGCCACGCTCAAGCTGCTGGCGGACCTGCCTTTCACGCAGCTGAAGCTCGACCGGTCGTTCGTTGTCGATGTCGACGGGCATGGCCAGCGTGCCGCCATCTGCCGCAACATGATCAACCTGGCGCGCGAGCTGGGCCTGGAGTGTGTGGCCGAAGGCGTCGAGACCGACACGCAGCGGGCAGCGCTGCTGGCGCTGCGCTGCCCGCTGGGCCAGGGCTACCTGTGGTCCGCGCCCAAGCCGGCCGAGGTCTTCGTCGCGGATGCCATCGACCGGGCAGCAACCACGCCGCCGGCAGCCTGACATGGCCCGGAGCCGGCGCTACTGCCCGACCCGGAACGGATACTTGGCAAAGATCTGCGTCACGGTCTTGTCGATGCGCTGCTGGGCGCTGGCCTTGTCGCTGGTGTCCACGCTGCCCACCGCCACGCCTTCCCAGACCAGCTTCATCTGGCGCCGGTCGACCAGGTCGATGTTGACCGTGCCTTCGGTGTAGGTATAGACGTCGTTATAGAAGCCGTAGCCCGGCCACGGCGCATACAGCCCGCCGCGATATCCGTAGTAGCCCATCATCGGCGTCGGCGCCGGGCTGACCTGGACCTTCTCCTGCAGCCGGGCATTGAAGTTGACCAGCAAGTCCGGCGACTGCGCCGCATAGCGGTAGCCGCGTGCGGTCAGTTCCCGCTGCACGGCAGACTTGAAGTACTGAGTGGTCAGGCTTTCATAGCCCTGGCGGTCGGTGCCAAGGTGCTCGACAAAGCCGAAGCTGCGATAGACGCTGAAATCCGTGCTGCGGTTGTAGTCGGTCTTGATGTCGGGCACGCTGGCGCAGCCTGACAGGACCAGCGCCGCGGCCACAACCGGAAAGAGCTGCCGGAAGGGTTTCACGATACATCTCCATGAGTCCGCGGCAGCGCGCACATGCAGCCATGCAGGCACGCACACGCGCCACCGGCGCCGGAACGCCGGCGCAGCGTACGCCATCTGACCCGACGGGCTAATTCATCTTGCCATTGATGCCGCCCACGCTGAGCCGGCCCGCCCCCAGCAGGGCCACCGCCAGCGCCGCGCCCAGGAACATCCCCTGCAACTCAAGCGCCCAGCCGCCGGTATCGGCCAGCATGCCGAGCTGCTTGGTATGCACCAGCGCTACCGCAAACAGCATGTTGAGCGCAACGATCAGCGCCGCCAGGCGGCTCCACAGCCCGATGATCAGCAGGATCGGGGCTATGACTTCCCCAATGTAGACGCCGTAGGTCAGCCATGCCGGCAACCCGGCGTCGGCGACCACCTTCGCCACAAAGCCCATTCCGGACGCACCGGTCAGCTTGGCGATGCCGTGCATCAGGATCAGCACGCCAAGCACGATGCGCAGCAGCGCCTTGCCCAAGTCCTGGGAACCCTGAGAGCCACCCATGGCCGTTCTCCTTGCCGTTGTCTGTCGAGTTGGTTGTTGAAGCCAAGCGCCTTTACCCTCACGCGCGAGGCTCGCCCCTGTACCTTAGTGCGAGGCGGCGTGAAGGTAAAGCCGCAAATACGAGGCTGCCGTCTGGCCGGCATGCGACCGGCACACCACCTCGCCAATCCCGCCGCGCCGCATCCGGGAGGCTTGCGCTACACCACCCGGTGCATGGCCGGCTGGCGCGGTTCAAGCATGCCGGCCTTGTATGCGCATTCGGGCAGGACCTCGCCAAGGAAGTCGAGAAAGCGCCGGGTGGCAGGCGTCACGCCCTTGCGCGACGGAAAAACCGCATGCAGCGTGCCGACCGGCATGTCGTACTGCGGCAACACCAGTTCCAGCTCGCCGCTTTCCAGCGCATCACGGCAATACATCCGCGGCAGCATGGCCACGCCCGCGCCGGCGATCGCCGCCTCGCGTAGCAGTACGAAGTCTTCGGTGACCAGGCGCGGTTCATAGGCAATCTGGATCGAGTCGCTGGTCTTGCAGCGCAGGTTCCAGACATGCTTGCCGTCGTGGGGCGGCTGGCCCACGCCGGGCATGCCATCCAGCGCCTGCGGCGTGCGCGGGCGGCCGATGCTGTCCAGCAGCGCGGGGCTGGCCACCAGCATCACCTGGCTTTCACCGAAGGTGCGCACCGCCAGGCTGGAGTCCTCCATGGACTCGCGCACGCGCAGCGCCAGGTCGAAGCCTTCGCCGATCACGTCCACGCGCCGGTTGGTGGTCTCCAGCTCGATGCGCACCGCCGGGTTGGCGCGCATGAAATGGCCGATGGCCGGCGCCAGCAGGATCTGGGCGATGGCGATCGGGCAGCTCACGCGCAGCGTGCCGCCGGGCTGCTCGCGCGCCTGCTCGATGACCTCGCGGGCCGCCTTGGCCTCATTGAGCATGGCGCGGCAGCGTTCGTAGAAGGATTCGCCAAGCGGGGTAACGCGCACCTGCCGTGTCGTGCGACGCAGCAGCTGCACGCCCAGGTCACGTTCCAGCTGGGCGATGCGCCGGCTCAGGCGTGACTTGGGCACGCCGGAGGCGCGGCTGGCCGCGGAAAAACTGCCGTGTTCGACCACCTGGGCAAACAGGGACAAGTCGTTGAGGTCTTGCATGGATGGCTCCGGGATCACCGTGCGCCCGCCAGGCTGGCGTTGCGCCGGTAGAACAATCATTTGCATTTTGCCTCACTACCGATACCAATGGCCAGCCGCTATCTTTCATCCATCGCAACCGCACCCTTGTGGAGAAAGACATGAACATCCTGCAGATCGATTCCAGCGTCCTTGGCGACAACTCCGTTTCGCGCAGCCTGACCGCCAGCGTGGTAGCCGACCTCGTCGCCGCCAACCCGGGCGCCCAGGTCACCGTGCGCGACCTGGACCAGGACGCTCCGGCGCACCTGTCCGGCAACCTGCTGCCCGTGCTGGGCGGCCCGAAGGAAGGCCTGAACGCCGTTCAGGAAGCCGAGTTGCAGCGCACCGAGCAATGGCTGGGCGAATTCCTGGCCGCCGACGTGCTGGTGGTGGGCGTGCCGCAGTACAACTTCAGCATCCCCAGCCAGCTCAAGGCCTGGATCGACCGCATCGCGCAGGCTGGCCGCACCTTCAAGTACACGGAGAACGGCCCGGTGGGCCTGGCCGGCGGCAAGCGCGTGATCGTGGTGTCGTCGCGCGGTGGCGTGCGCCAGGATGCCAATGAGCTGGACCTGCACGAAAAGACCGTCGACATCGTGTTCCGCTTCCTGGGCATCACCGACATCAGCTACGTGCGTGCCCACGGCCTGGCCATGGGTCCGCAGTTCCGCGAAGCCGGCCTGGCCAGCGCCCGCACCGAAATCGCGGCACTGAACGACGCCGGCCGCCTGGCAGCCTGAGGTCCCGAGGGCCGGCCGGCGCTGCAGGACGGCGCCGGCTCGCCCCGCGGACGGATCAGGTCTATGATGGATCGGGGCGCTACGGCGCCCCGCGTGCCATGGGCGGCGCGCCGGCCCCGGCTATTTGCCCGCGGCTGTCCCGCCGCCTGCAGTCATCGACCGATCCACTCCCGGGAGCCCGCATGACTTCAGCCCTGTTGCCAGCCGCCGCCCTCCATCCGCCGCACGAACCCGCCCTGCTTTCGCAGTATCGCCACGTACGGACCGCCACCGAGACCCTGGTGGCCGACCTGTCCGATGCCGATGCCACCGTGCAGTCCATGGACGACGCCAGCCCGGCAAAATGGCACCTGGCGCACACCACATGGTTCTTCGAGGAATTCGTGCTGGCCGCGCGCATCCCGGACTACGAGCCGGTGGACCCGGACTACCGCTACCTCTTCAATTCCTACTACGAAGCGGTCGGCCCGCGCCACCCGCGGCCACAACGCGGGCTGCTGACCCGCCCCTCGCTGGATGAGGTGCTGGCCTACCGCGAAGCCGTGGACGAATCGATGCTGACGCTGCTGGGCAGCGCCCAGACCGATGACGAGGCGGCGTTGATCATGCTCGGCCTGCAGCACGAACAGCAGCACCAGGAACTGCTGCTGACCGATATCCTGCACCTGTTCGCGCAGAACCCGCTGCGCCCCGCCTTTGCCCCGGAACTGCCCGAGCCGGTGATTGCCGACCCGCGGCCCGCGCCGGACTGGATCGGCTTTGACGGCGGCCTGGTGGAGATCGGCCACCGCGGCGAGACCTTTGCCTTTGACTGCGAAGGGCCGCGGCACAAGGCCTACTTGGCGCCGTTCACGCTGTGCTCGCACCCGGTCAGCAACCGGCAATGGTTTGAATTCATCGAGGATGGCGGCTACCAGACGGCCGGGCTGTGGCTGTCCGACGGCTGGCGCTGGGTGTGCGAGCAAGGCATCCTGGCCCCGCTCTATTGGGAAGAACGCGAAGGCACGTGGTGGCAGATGACGCTGCGTGGGATGCATCCGGTCGATCCGGACAGCCCCGTCACTCACGTCAGCTTCTATGAGGCCGAGGCATTCGCGCGCTGGGCCGAACGCCGGCTGCCGACCGAGGCCGAATGGGAGCACGCGGCGCGCAGCCTGCCGGCCACCGGGAATTTTGTTGAAGGCCGCGCGCTGCGGCCGTTGCCGGATCGGCAGAACACCTCAGGCGTGCTGCGCCAGATGTTCGGCGATGTGTGGGAATGGACCGGCAGCGCCTTCCTGCCGTATCCGGGCTTCCGCCCGAACGCGGGTGCGGTGGGCGAGTACAACGGCAAGTTCATGAGCGGCCAGATGGTGCTGCGCGGCGGTTCGTGCGTCACGCCCGAATCGCATATCCGGGCGACCTACCGCAACTTCTTCTATCCGCACCAGCGCTGGCAGTTCACCGGGGTGCGGCTGGCGGATGATGTCTAGGCCGGCGCCAGCCAGCGCCATGCCAGCCAGGCCAGCAACACCCACACCAGCACGATGACCACGGCGGCCGCGCGATTGCGCGGCCGTTTTGCATGCGTGGCCTGCCACGCCTGAGCCCGGCCGCGGCATTCATCCTTTACCGCCGGTGGAATCATCCGCAGCGTCAGCCAGATGCCCAGCGGCACCAGCAGCACGTCATCGACATAGCCCAGCACCGGGATGAAATCGGGGATCAGGTCGATCGGGCTGAAGGCATAGGCCACCACCAGCGCGGCCAGCAGCCGCGCGCTCCACGGCGTGCCGGGATGGCGGCTGCAGAACCACAGCGTCAGCAGGCTCGCCTTGAGCCCGCGCGCCCACTGGCGCAGGCGTGCGCCGACGGTCATCGCCGGCATGAGCGCTTACCAGCCCTTGGTCTTGGGCTGCTGCGCCGCGGGTTGCTGTGCCGCGGGCCGCTGCCCGCCCGGCTCGCCGGTGGGCGCCTTCAGCGGCGGCGCCGCCACGATCGGCGTCTGCGGGTACAGCTTCTGCCAGCGCGCCTTCAGGCCCTTGGCGATCTCGGCCTGGTTGTAGCGCTCGGCAAAGTCGATCACGGTCATGCCCTGCTGGTTCTTCAAGCGCATGTCGGCGCCCTCGTCCAGCAGCAGCTTGACGGTCTCGATATGGCCGCCGCGCGCAGCCATCATCAGCGGCGTGGTGCCGTTGGGGCTCTCGGCGTCGATATAGGCGGCCTGGTCGACCAGGTACTTGACCACATTGTTGTGGCCGTTGGTGGCCGCATAGTGCAACGGCGTCCAGCCGGTCTTGTTAACCTCGGCCTCCATCTCGTCGACCATCAGCTTGACCATGTCCAGCTCGCCCTGCAGCGCGGCCATCATCAGCGGGGTCTCGCCGGCTGGGTTGGCCTTGTCGAAATCGATGTCCTTGGCGCGGATCAGCACCGTGGCCGCCTTCAGCGACTTCTCGCGCAGCGCCAGCACCAGCGCCGGGTTGCCGCGGCTGTCCACCAGATTGGGATCGACGCCCTTGGCCAGCAGCTTCTTGACGGTGTTGGCGTCGTCGAATTCGACGGCCTTGCGCATGTCGTCGGCAGGCGCGGCCTGCGCCAGCGTGGCGGCGACCAGCGCAAGGGCGCCGGCAGCGCGTCGGGCAAACTTCATGTTAAACATGCGATTCCCTGTCAATATGCTTGAATAGATTGAAGAAATTTTCCGTCGTCTGTTCCGCAACCTGTTCCACCGGCACCCCGCGCAGCTGCGCGATGAACTCGCCCACATGGCGCACCCAGGCAGGTTCGTTGGTCTTGCCGCGGTATGGCACCGGCGCCAGGTAGGGCGAATCGGTCTCGATCAGCATGCGCTCCAGCGGCACCTTGCGCGCGGTTTCCTGCAGGTCGGCCGCGCTCTTGAAAGTGACGATGCCCGAGAACGAGATATGGAAACCCTCGTCCAGGGCCTGGCGGGCGACGTCCCAGGTCTCGGTGAAGCAGTGCATCACGCCGCCGGCCTCGCGCGCATTCTCTTCGCGCATCAGGCGCAGTGTGTCGTCGGCAGACGAGCGGGTATGGATGATCAGCGGCTTGCCGGTCTGGCGCGCGGCGCGGATATGGGTGCGGAAGCGCTCGCGCTGCCATTCCATGTCGGCGATGCTGCGGCCGTTCAGGCGGTAGTAGTCCAGCCCGGTCTCGCCGGTGCCGACCACGCGCGGGTGGGCGGACAGCTCCACCAGGCGCTCCAGCGTCGGTTCCTCGCCCTCTTCGTAGTCCGGATGCACGCCGACCGAGGCGTACAGGTTGGGATGCTGCTCGGCCAGCGCCAGCACGCGCGGGAAGTCTTCCAGCGTGACCGAGATGCACAGCGCATGCGTGACCTGGTTGGCGCGCATATTCTCCAGCAGTTCCGGCAGGCGCGCAGCCAGCTCGGGGAAATCGATATGGCAGTGGGAATCGACAAACATGGGGAATCTCTGTTGGCGGGTGGCTCAGTCCACGCGGCGGCCGACGATGATCAGGTCGCGCTCGACACCGTCGAGCACGGCGACGCGCGGCAGGTCGCCCCAGCGCGTAAAGCCCAGCGACGCGAACAGGCCCAGGCTGGGCGCATTGTGGCCGAAGATAAAGCCGAGCAGCGTATTCACGCCGACCCTGGGCGCATGGTCGATGGCCTGTTGCAGCAGGTAGCGGCCCAGCCCCTGGCCGCGGCGCTGCGCGTCCAGGTAGATCGACACCTCGGCAGTGGCACCGTAGGCCGGGCGGCCATAGAAATCTGAAAAGCTCATCCAGCCGGCCATGCGGCCGTCGGCGTCCTCGCACACCCACAGCGGGCGGCGCCCGGGCTGGTGGGCGTCGAACCAGGCCTGGCGCGAGGCCACGGTGACCGGTTCGGTATCGGCGGTGACCATGCGCGAGGGCACGGTGCTGTTATAGATGGCGACGATGCCCGGCAGGTCGCGGGGCTCGGCAATACGAAGTGAAAAATTCATTGAAAATCAAAATATTGTGAGAACAACCTCACAACGTTCATAAGGTCTGTGTGGGGCGCCCGGACTCCAGCATCTTGCCCAGGATCTCCTCCACCGCGCGGCGCAGGTTGCGCCCGTTGTCGTCGTCAGGGAAATGCACGCCGACGCCGGGGGTCTTCATCGGCGTGCCCGCCGGGGTGATCCAGGCCACGTGGCCCGCGATCTGGTATTTCTGCGGCCGGTCCAGCAGCGACAGCACCAGGAACACCTGCTCGCCCAGGCGGAACGGCCGGTTCGACGGCACGAAGATGCCGCCGCGCGCCAGGAACGGCATATAGGCCGCATATAGCCCGGCCTGGTCCTTGATCGACAAGGACAGCACATTGGGACGCGATGCCGCTCCGCTGCCAGTTGGCGCAGCGGGCGGTGCGCCGGCGACTGCTGTGTTCATGGTTGACCCCCTGAATGACGGTAATGCTTGTTGTTATGGCTTTTTTTGACTGCCAGGCGTACTACCGGAACAGCTGGCGGTATTCCAGGAATACCGCCTCCATCACCAGCCGGGCCGCCAGTGGATGGTTCTCGCTGCGGCGGTGCGCGGCCAACCGGGTGGCAAAGGCCTGCAGGCGGCGCGCGTCGGTGGCCTCGGCGCAGCGCGCCAGCACGGCCCGTTCCTTGGGGAGGTACCGCGGCGCGGCACTGCCGTCCAGGCGCAGCGTCAGCAGATCGTACGTCCAGCGCTGCAGGATGCCAAGCACGGCAGGCACCGGCAGCTTCTGCAGTTGCTCGGCCGCCGCAGAGGCGTCGAAGGCGGCGGCGGCGCCCAGTTGGCCGACCAGCCAGCGCTGCAGCGGCTGCTCCTCGGCCTCGGCGGCATGCAGCGCGGTCAGCGGCGAGCCGCCGGCCAGCGCCAGCTGGGCCTCGGCATCGGCCACGCCCTGGCCGCGCAGCCAGGCCAGCGCGGCCTCCGGCGTCGGGCGCTGGGTCGAGAACTGGCGGCAGCGCGACAAGATGGTCGGCAGGATGCGGTCGAGGCGGTCGGTCACCAGCAGGAACACGGTGGACGGCGGCGGCTCTTCCAGCGTCTTCAGCAGTGCGTTGGCGCCCTCGGTCTGCAGCGCATCGAGTGGATACACCACCACCACGCGCAGCCCGGCCCGGTGCGTGCCCACGCCAACGGCCTCGATCAGCGCGCGCACCTGCTCCATGCGGATGATCTTGCTGGGCGCCTTCTTCTTGCCGCCCTCGTCGGTCTCGGCCTCGGCCGCGGCGTCCAGCGCCTCGGGCCGCACCACGGTGAAGTCCGGGTGGTTGCCCTGGCTGAACCAGTGGCAGGCGGCGCACTGGCCGCAGGGCTGGCCGTCCGGCAGCGGCGCCTCGCACAACAGTCCCTGCGCGAAATGCAGGGCCAGGTCGCGCTTGCCGATGCCTTGCTGGCCATGGATCAGCAAGGCATGCGGCAGCCGTTCACGCAGCGCGCCGAGCCGTTGCCAGTCTTCCTTCTGCCAGGGATATAGCATGTGAATCAGTAGATTAGCGATCTAACTTCAAGTTTTACCTAATGAACGCCCTGCCATTGCGATTCCACAATGGCGCGGCATTCACATCTATCACGCCAGGCATATATCGGCCAAAAATCAGACAGTTGCGATGATTTTTTCAAGTTCATCGCGAATGTCCGCAATGCTGCGCGTGGCGTCGATCACCCGGAAGCGCTGCGGCGACTGGGCCGCGCGGCGCAGGTATTCGTCGCGGGTGCGCTGGAAGAACGCGCGCGATTCGGATTCGAACCGGTCGGGCGCGCGCGCCCCGGCCAGCCGCTCGCTGGCGGTTTCCAGCGGCACGTCGAACAGCAGCGTCAGGTCCGGCTGCAGGCCGCCCTGCACCCAGTCTTCCAGCACTTCCAGGCGCTCGGTGGCCAGGCCCCTGCCTCCGCCCTGGTAGGCGAAGGTGGCGTCGGTGAAGCGGTCGGAAATCACCCACTTGCCGCGCTCCAGCGCGGGGGCGATGACCTCGGCGATATGCTCGCGCCGGGCCGCGAACATCAGCAGCGCCTCGGTTTCCAGGTGCATCTTGCGATGCAGCAGGATCTGCCGCAGGTCTTCGCCCAGCGACGTGCCGCCGGGCTCGCGGGTGGTGACGACGCCGGCAATATCGCTGCGTGCGCGCAGGCGGTCGGCGACCCAGTCGATATGGGTGCTCTTGCCGGCGCCGTCGATGCCTTCAAACGTGATGAATTTTCCGCGCATGGAATGCCTATTTGCCGCGCTGGTACTTGTCGACCGCGCGGTTGTGTTCGGGAAGCGAGTTGGAGAAATGGCTGCTGCCGTCGCCGCGTGCGACGAAGTACAGTGCGTCGGATGGCGCCGGCGTGGTGGCCGCCGCCAGCGAGGCCAGCCCCGGCAGCGCAATCGGCGTGGGCGGCAGGCCGGTGCGGGTGTAGGTATTGTACGGGGTGTCGGCCTGCAGGTCGCGCTTGCGCAGGTCGCCGTCGAAGCCATCGCCCAGGCCGTAGATCACGGTCGGGTCGGTCTGCAGCATCATGTTCTTGCGCAGCCGGTTGATGAACACGGCGGCGATCATCGGCCGTTCGGCGGCCTGGCCGGTTTCTTTCTCGACGATCGACGCCATCACCAGGGCTTCGTACGGGGTCTTGTACGGCAGGTCGGGCGAGCGTGCGTTCCAGGCCTCGTTCAAGCGCCGCTGCATGGCACGGTAGGCGTGCTTGTACAACTCGACATCGCTGCTGCCGCGCGCGAACAGGTAGGTATCCGGGAAGAACATCCCTTCGGGCGAGGTCTCGGCCGCGCCGATTGCCTTCATCAGCTCCGCGTCGGACATGTCCCGGGTGTCGTGCCGCAGCGCCGGGCTGGCGTCCACGGCGGCGCGCATCTTGCGAAATTCCCAGCCCTCGATCACCGTGACTACATAGTGCGTAACCTCGCCGCGCGCCAGCTTGCCGATGATCGACAGCGGCGTGGCGCCGGTCTCGAATTCATAGCCGCCGGCTTTCAGGTCAGGGCCGTGGCCGGTCAGGCGCACCAGCAGCATGAACAGCCGCGGGTCCATGCCGACGCCACCGCGCTGGATCTGGCGGCCGACGCTGGCGACGCCGGAATTGGGCTTGATCACCACCTCCATGGGCGACTTGTTGAGGGGCAGCGGGTGATTGGCCCACCACGCGAACGCGCCCACGGCCGCCAGCGCGAATACCAGGATGGCCAGGCCAAGACTAAGGAAAAATCGTTTCATGTATCAAAAATAGGGGCGGCTGACCGGATCCGTCGGAGGGCTTGCGCGCCACCGCTTGCCGCCACGTGCTGCCGGCGCCGGCCGAAAATCTCATAGCCCCATATAATAACCGGCAGCCTCGCACCGACCATGCGCCGCGGCGCCGGCGCCGCTTGACGGCCCGCCCGGCACGGCGCACGACCGGTGCCTTCCCTCTCCCGAATTGCCTCAACGATTGCCACGCAATGTCAGTGATGAATGCCCAAGCCCAGGAACTCGCCGCAAACCTTGAAGCTTTGAGCGGCAGCGGCATCGTCTGCAGCCCGGCCGGGCTCGGCCTGGTCCGCGTGGCCGGCGACGATGCCGGCAGCTTCCTGCACACCCAGCTGACCAATGCGGTCGAAGACCTGAAGGCCGGCGCGGCCCGCCTGGCCGGCTACTGCTCGCCCAAGGGGCGGCTGCTCGCCACCTTCCTGATGTGGTGCGATGCCGAAGGCATCGTGCTGCAGCTGTCGGCCGACATCCAGGCCCCGGTGCAGAAGCGCCTGTCGATGTTCGTGCTGCGCGCCAAGGCCAGGCTGTCCGACATCACCCCCACCCATGCTGTCCTCGGCCTCGCCGGGGCGGGCGCGGCCAAGGCCCTGGCCGCAGCCGGCCTGCCCGCGCCGGAGGTCGCCTTTGCCGTCGCCGAAGCCGACGGCGTCACCGTGATCCGCCTGCCGGATGGCGCCGGCCAGCCGCGCTGGCAGCTGGTGCTGCCGGCCGAGCGGGCCGAGGCGGTGCGCGCGGCGCTTGCCGCCTCGCTGCAGGATGCGTCGCCCGCGCTGTGGGACTGGCTGGAAGTGCAGTCGGGCCTGCCGCGCATCGTCGCGGCCACGCAAGAGCAGTTCGTGCCGCAGATGATCAATTTCGAACTGGTAGGCGGCGTCAATTTCCGCAAGGGCTGCTATCCCGGCCAGGAAATCGTGGCGCGCAGCCAGTACCGCGGCACGCTCAAGCGCCGCATGTGGCTGGTGCAGGGCGAAGGCGAAGTGCCGGCACCGGCGGCTGAAATCTATCGTCCGGAAGATCCGGGCCAGCCGTGCGGCATGATCGTCAATGCCGCGCCGGCACCCCAGGGCGGATGGGCCGGCCTGGCCGAGCTGAAGATCGATGCCGCCGCCAGCGCGCTGCGCCTGGGCAGCGCCGAGGGCGCAGCGGTGGCCACCGCCGCCCTGCCCTACGAGGTGCCGCTGGGCGAGGCCGCCCAGGCCGCTGGCTGAACCCACAGGGACCTGCCATGAGCGATCACCTCTACGTCTATTTCCGCGTCCCGGAAGCCGTCGCCGCCGAGGCGCTACCGCACTGGCACCGCTGGATGGAGACGGTCGCCGAAGCAACCGGAATTGGTGGTACGCTGATGCGCAGGCCGGAAACCCGCGCCGGCGTGCAGACCTGGATGGAATGCTACGCCGACGTGCCGCCTGCTTTCGATGCCACGCTGGAAGGCCTGTGGCGGCAGAGCGGGCTGGACCAATGGGTGGATGGCGAGCGGCGGGCCGAGCACTTTGTGGACCTGGACGTGCTATAGACGTCTGCCGTTGGACTGAAGTACGCCGGGTGCCACTGCAGCAACCCCGGCGGCAAAGGAAGCAAAGCGATGTGTCTGATCCTGGTTGCCTGGCAATCCCACCCGGACTATGCCCTGGTCGTCGCCGGCAACCGCGATGAATTCTATGTCCGCCCCGCGGCGGCCGCGCACTGGTGGCAGGATGCACCGCAGGTGCTGGCTGGGCGCGACCTGGCGGAAGTCATCGGCGAGCCTGGCACCTGGATGGGCGTCAACGCCGACGGCCGCTTCGCCGCACTGACCAACTACCGCGCCCCGTCCGAAAAACGCACCGACGCGCGCTCGCGCGGCGAGCTGGTGGCCGGCTTCCTGCGCGGCCATACGGCCCCGTTCGATTACCTGGACGGCCTCGCCGGCGAAGACGGCTGCTACAACGGCTTCAACCTGCTGGCGAGCGACCTGCGTGAACTCTGGTGGTACAGCAACCGCTCCGCCTCGCGCCAGCCGCAACGGCTGCGCCCGGGGCTGTACGGCCTGTCCAACGCCCTGCTCGACACGCCCTGGCCCAAGGTGCGCAGCCGCGTGGGCGCGCTGGCCGAGGTGCTGGCCGCCGACAGCGGCCAGGCCAACGCCAGCGCCGAGCCCTACCTGCAAATGCTCGCCGACGCGCGCCAGGCGGCGGATTTCGAACTGCCAGCCACGGGCGTGGCGCCGGAATGGGAAAAGCTGCTGTCGTCGGCATTCATCCGCTCGCCGCTGTACGGCACGCGCGCCAGCACGGTGCTGCGCGTGCGCCACGATGGCCGTTTCGACCTGAGCGAGCGCAGCTTCGACGCCGACGGGCGCATCGGCGACGTCAACTTCCACGGCAAGCTGAACCTGCAACGCGACACCGGCATCGTGCCCGCGCCACGCTGAAGCACGGATTCCCGGCGTTCAGCCGGCCAGCCGCTTGCGCATCTCCACGTGCGGGATGCCCGCCTCTTCGAATTCCGGCCCCACCTGAGCAAAGCCCACGCGCGCATAGAACGGCGCCGCGTGCGTCTGCGCATTGAGTACCAGTTCCGGGTAGCCAAGCGCCTCAGCCTTGCGCATCAGCGCATCCAGCACCAGTGCGCCGACGCCGGTGCCGCGCGCGGACTTCAGCACCGCCATGCGCCCGATATGGCCATCTGGCAGCAGCCGTCCGGTGGCGACCGGCGTGCCATCCTCGGCCAGCGCCAGCGCGTGCCAGCTCGGCTCGTCCCATTCATCCCATTCCAGCTCCACCGGCACGCCCTGCTCTTCGACGAAGACGGTGTAGCGGATGGCGCGCGCGCGTTCGCGGGCTTCGGACCAGGGGCAGATCAGGACGGTGACGGGCATGGCGGTGCAATCAGGCTGGTTGAATGGCAGCGCCCGAAATCCGGGCGGGCGCTCATCATACGCCAGTGGTGCGGGGCGCGCATATTGCACCAAAGTGGACCAAAGACGACATCTTCCGCACCAGATTAGGGTTTGCCCGGGGAGGCATCCCTTTAGCAAATTTGTATGATGACCTTATTACCCAATGACCCGGAGACTTCCGTGTTCCAGAAAGTCCCAGCCCGCGCCCTGACCGACAACGTCGCCGAACAGTTGCTGGACAAGATCCAGAGCGGCGCCTTTGCCCGCGGCGCCAAGCTGCCGACCGAGGCGGTGCTGTCCGAGGAATTCGGCGTCAGCCGCACCGTGGTGCGCGAAGCCATCTCCCGGCTCAAGTACGAAGGCGTGGTGGAGTCGCGCCAGGGCAGCGGCGTGTTCGTGACGCTACAGGCCGGCATCCGGCCGCTGCGCATCGACTACACCGAAACCGGCACGCTGGAATCGGTGCTGCAGATCGTCGAGTTGCGCCGCGCGATCGAGGCCGAGGTGGCCGCGCAGGCCGCCCGCCGCCGCACCGATGCGTCGATGGCAGCCATCGACGCCGCGCTGGCCCGGCTCGACGAAGAGGTAGCGCAAGGCGGCGACGGCGTGACCGAAGACGTGGCCTTCCACCGTGCCATCGCCGAGGCCACCGGCAACCCGTATTTCCTGAAGACGCTGGCCTTCCTCAGCCAGTACCTGGAAGCGGCCACGCGCGTGACCCGGACCAACGAGGCGCGCCGCGCGGACTTTTCGCGCCAGGTGCGTGAAGAACACCAGGCCATCGTCGCCGCCATCCGCGCAGGCGACCCGCTGGCCGCCCGCAATGCCGCGCAGAACCATATGTACAACGCCGCGCACCGGCTGGCCCAGCTGGGTGCCGACGAGAGCGGCGAAGCGCACGGCGCCACCAACTGACGCGCGCGCAAGCCCGAACCATCGAATTATCCGTATCTGTTTCAGGAGTCCCTTCATGTCCAGGAATATCGGCGTCATCGGCCTTGGTGCCATGGGCTTTGGTGTCGCGCAGTCGCTGCTGCGTGCCGGCTTCAACGTGCACGCGTGCGACCTGCGCCCCGAAGTGCTGCAGCGCTTTGCCGATGCCGGCGGTGTGCCGTGCGCCTCGCCCGCCGAGCTGGGCAGCCGTTGCGACGTGGTGCTGACGCTGGTGGTCAACGCGCAGCAGACCGAGGCCGTGCTGTTCGGCGCCAACGGTGCCGCGGCCGCGATGGAGCCGGGCAAGCTGGTGATCGCCAGCGCCACCGTGCCGCCGGGCTTTGCCCAGGCGCTGGGCCGCCGGCTGGCGGAACAGGGCCTGCTGATGCTGGACGCACCGGTCTCCGGCGGCGCAGCGCGCGCCGCCAGCGGCGAAATGACCATGATGACCTCCGGCCCGGCCGAAGCCTACTCGCTGGCCGAGGACGTGCTGGCCGCCATCGCCGGCAAGGTGTACCGCCTGGGCGCCGCGCACGGCGCGGGCTCCAAGGTCAAGATCATCAACCAGCTGCTGGCCGGCGTGCATATCGCCGCGGCCGCCGAGGCGATGGCACTGGGCCTGCGCGAAGGCGTGGACCCGGATGCGCTCTATGACGTGATCACGCACAGCGCGGGCAACTCGTGGATGTTCGAGAACCGCGTGCCCCATATCCTGAAGGGCGACTACACGCCGCTGTCAGCGGTCGACATCTTCGTCAAGGACCTGGGCATGGTGCTCGACACCGCGCGCCACAGCAAATTCCCGCTGCCGCTGTCGGCGGCCGCGCACCAGATGTTCATGATGGCTTCCACCGCCGGCCATGGCGGCGAGGACGACTCGGCCGTGATCAAGATCTTCCCGGGCATCGAACTGCCGGGCAAGGCCGAATAAGAGGGGCGCACGATGACCGCAGGCACCCTCGCCCATCGCCCGCTTTTGGGCTGCATCGCCGACGATTTCACCGGCGCCACCGACCTCGCCAACACGCTGGTGCGCAATGGCATGCGCACCGTGCAGACCATCGGCCTGCCCGACGTGGGCGCCGTGCAGGACATTGGCGAAGCCGATGCGCTGGTGGTGGCGCTCAAGTCCCGCACCATCCCGGCCGTCGAGGCCGTGGCCCAGTCGCTGGCCGCGCTGCAATGGCTGCGCGCGCAGGGCTGCCGCCAGTTTGTCTTCAAGTACTGCTCCACCTTCGACTCAACCGATGCCGGCAATATCGGCCCGGTGGCCGAAGCGCTGCTGGCGGCGCTGGACAGCGATTTCACCATCGCCTGCCCGGCCTTTCCCGAGAACGGCCGCACCATCTTCCGCGGCCACCTGTTCGTGGGCGACGTGCTGCTCAATGAATCGGGCATGGAGCACCATCCGCTGACGCCGATGACCGATGCCAGCCTGGTGCGCGTGCTGCAGCGCCAGAGCAAGAGCAAGGTCGGCCTGCTGCGCTACGACGCGGTGGCACGCGGCGCGCAGGCCACGGCCGAGCGTATCGCCGCGCTGCGCAGCGACGGCGTGCGGCTGGCGATAGCCGACGCGGTATCCGACGCGGACCTGTTTACGCTGGGCGAAGCCTGCGCCAACCTGCCGCTGATTACCGGCGGCTCCGGCATCGCGCTGGGACTGCCCGGGAATTTCCGCCGCGCCGGCCTGCTGCCGCAGCGCGGTGACGCCGCTTCGGTGCCTGCCATCGACGGCCCGGGCGTGGTGCTGGCCGGCAGCGCCTCGCGCGCGACCAATGGCCAGGTGGCACGCTGGCTGGAACAAGGCCGCCCGGCGCTGCGCATCGACCCGCTCGCGCTGGCGCGCGGCGAAGCCGTGGCCGACTCGGCGCTGGCCTTTGCTGCCGCGCATGACGAACCTGTGCTGATCTACGCCACCTCCAGCCCCGATGAAGTCAAGGCCGTGCAGGCCGAACTGGGCGTTGAGCGCGCAGGACACCTGGTCGAGCAGTGCCTGGCCACGGTTGCCGCCGGGCTGCTGGCACGCGGTACGCGCCGCTTCGTCGTGGCCGGCGGCGAAACCTCCGGCGCGGTGGTGCAGGCGCTGGGCGTGCGCGCCTTGCGTATCGGCGCGCAGATTGCACCGGGCGTGCCGGCCACCGTCACGCTGGATGCAAAGCCGCTGGCGCTGGCGCTCAAGTCGGGCAACTTCGGCGGCCCGGACTTCTTTGACGAGGCGCTGCGCCAGCTTGGAGGCCAGTCGTGAGTACGGAAAACCAGCTGCGCGAAGAGATCTGCCGCATCGGCGCCAGCCTGTACCAGCGCGGCTATACCGTGGGCTCGGCCGGCAATATCAGCGCGCGGCTGGACGACGGCTGGCTGATCACGCCGACCGATGCCTGCCTGGGCATGATGGACCCGGCCGCGGTTGCCAAGGTGGCCACTGATGGCAGCTGGGTCTCCGGCGACAAGCCGTCCAAGACGCTGACGCTGCATCGCGCGATCTACGACAACAACCCCGGGGCGCACGCCGTGGTGCATACGCACTCGACGCACCTCGTGGCCCTGACGCTGGCTGGTGTCTGGCAACCGGACGACGTACTGCCGCCGCTCACGCCGTATTACGTGATGAAGGTCGGCCATATCCCGCTGATTCCCTACCATCGCCCCGGCGATCCGGCCGTGGCCGCGCGCGTGGCCACGCTGGCCGCGCAGGTGCGTGGCGTGCTGCTGGAGCGCCTTGGCCCGGTGGTGTGGGAATCCAGCGTCTCGCGCGCCGCGTTCGCGCTGGAAGAACTGGAGGAGACCGCCAAGCTATGGATGACGATGAAAGACACGCCGGGCTTCGCCGCCCGCGCGGCGCTGCCCGACGGCGCACTGGCTGAGTTGCGCGACGCCTTCCAGGCGCGCTGGTAACAACCGCTTTTCCCCGATAAACGACGGCTTCACCCGGCGCGGTTGCCTAGCGGCCACCGTGCGGGGGACGCGCATGCCTGCATTCCGCGCGCCGCCGCATTAGACCCACCACCATACCCGGAGACCACCGTGAATCCAAACCAACCGGCGGCGAGCGTGCCCGCCCTTGACAGCCTGGGCGGCAACGCCCGGCTGGACACCGAAGCCCAGATCGAAAAACGCGCCTACAGCAAGGTGTTCTGGCGTGTCATGCCGTTCCTGATGCTGTGCTACGTGGTCGCCTACCTCGACCGCGTCAACGTCGGCTTCGCCAAGCTGCAGATGGGCCAGGACCTGGCCTTCTCCGAGACCGTGTTCGGCCTCGGCGCCGGCCTGTTCTTTATCGGCTACTTCCTGTTCGAGGTGCCCAGCAACCTGCTGATGCACCGCATCGGCGCGCGCATCTGGATCGCGCGCATCATGATCACCTGGGGCATCATCTCGGCGCTGTTCCTGTTCGTGAAGACGCCGACCCAGTTCTACACGATGCGATTCCTGCTCGGCCTGGCCGAAGCGGGCTTCTACCCCGGCGTGATCCTGTACCTGACCTACTGGTTCCCGGCCAACCGCCGCGGCAAGATGATCGCGCTGTTCATGTCGGGCATCCCGATTGCAGGCATGTTCGGCAACCCGCTGTCGGGCTGGATCATGGATGCCTTCAACGGCGTGCACGATATGCGTGGCTGGCAATGGATGTTCCTGATCGAGGCGCTGCCCGCGTTCGTGATCGGCGTGGTGACGATCTTCGTGCTGCGCGACGGCATCGACAAGGCACCGTGGCTCGACGCCGATGAAAAGCGCGTGCTCAAGCGCAATATCGAGGAAGACCAGCGCAACGCCCTTAACGCCGCCACCGCCGCCGGCAAGTCCCACGGCCACTCGCTGGGCGCGGTGTTCTCCGACCGCCGCGTGTGGTGGATGTGCCTGATCTACTTCTGCTTCGTCACCGGCCAATACGCTCTGACCTTCTGGATGCCCACGCTGGTGAAGGCCAGCGGCGTGACCGGCAACCTGAACATCGGCCTGCTGTCGGCGATCCCCTTCATCTGCGCCGTGGTCGTGATGAACATCCTGGGCCACAGCGCCGACGCCCGCCGCGAGCGCCGCTGGCACCTGATCGTGCCGGCGCTGATGGGTGCCTTGGGCTTTGCCATTGCTGCCTCGTTCACCAACAATACAACGGTGGCCATCGCCGCACTGTCGCTGGCCGCTGCCGGGGTGCTGACCTGCGCGCCTCTGTTCTGGTCGCTGCCGACCTCGTTCCTGTCGGGCATTGCCGCCGCTTCTGGTATTGCCGTGGTGAATTCGGTCGGCAACCTGGCCGGCTTCGTGTCGCCGTACATGGTCGGCGCGCTGAAGGACATGACGCACAGTACGCAGCTGCCCATGTACGTGCTGTCCGCGATCCTGGTCGTCGGCGCCGTGCTGGTGTGGCTGACGCCCGCTAAACTGGTCAACCGTTGATCCTGGCCGGCCCGCTTTCGACCTAGCCTCGATCGGGCCGGTTCCGTACTACCGCTTTGGAGTTCCCATGCCGCGCTTCGCCGCAAATCTCTCGATGATGTACAACGAGCACGCTTTCCTGGACCGCTTCGCCGCTGCCGCGGCGGACGGCTTCCGGGCGGTGGAGTACCTGTTCCCCTACGAGCACGCCGCCACCGAGCTGCGCGCGCGCCTGGACGCGAACGGTCTCACGCAGGCGCTGTTCAACGCCCCGCCGGGCGACTGGGCAGCCGGTGAGCGCGGCTTGGCTGCGCTGCCGGGGCGCGAGGCGGAGTTCCGCGACGCCGTCGGCCGCGCATTGGAATACGCTGGCGTGATCGGCAATGACCGCGTGCACGTGATGGCGGGGCTAGTGCCGGCCGGTGCCGACCGCGCCCGCCACCGCGCCGCCTACCTGGAGAATGTGGCCTTCGCCGCCAAGGCCGCTGCCGCACAGGGCATCACCATCGTGCTCGAACCGATCAACACGCGCGACATGCCAGGCTACTTCCTGAACCGCCAGGACGATGCGCAGGCAATCTGCAAGGAGATCGGCGCGGCCAACCTGAAGGTGCAGTTCGACTGCTATCACTGCCAGATCGTCGAGGGTGATATCGCGATGAAACTGAAGCGCGACATGTCCGGCATTGGCCATATCCAGATCGCCGGCGTGCCCGAGCGCCATGAACCGGACCTGGGCGAACTGAACTACCCCTATCTGTTCGAGGTCATCGACGGGCTCGGCTACGAAGGCTGGATCGGCTGCGAATATCGCCCCCGCGCCGGCACTTCCGAGGGCCTGGGCTGGCTCAAGCCTTACCTCGGCCGCTGATCCTTCGCGCAAACCCAAAGAACAAATCCTTCCTGCCTTGACATTCTCCCCTCCCTAAAGGGAGGAGATTCCCTCTGCAGGCGATCGATGTCCCGATCGGGCAAGGATATTTAACGCAGCGTTCACATCGCGATCATGTACGGCACCGCATTCACTGCATACCCACTGCCTTATTCCGAGGTCTGCGATACCTTTCGGCCTCCCCGGCGGCATCGCGTCGCACGAAGAACAAACCTGGGTGGTGAAACGTTCGTCGACTTCCTCATACCACGCGCCATGCGCAATCGCCTTGTACGCGAGCATTGTGCGGAAGGTCGACCAGCCCGCATCGAGGACGGACTTCGCCATGCTGGTTTTGGCGAGGCCGGCGGCGTTCACATGCCCCTCCGCGATGTAGTCAAAGTCTCGCACGATGCGACGCGAGAGCTTGTGCAGGAAGTCACGCCTTGCGTTGGTGATGCGGGCGTGAAGGTTCGTTGCCTGTCGCCGCTTGCGCGCTCGCTGCGCTTTGGCCAGCGCTTGCTCGAGTCGGCCAAGGTGGCGCGGATTCTCGACCTTCTCGCCGGTGGACAGCGTGGCAATGTCCTTAAAGCCCAGATCGATGCCGATGCCGCGTTCCGGGCAGCGGGCCTGGGTGTCGGCAACTTCAATCACGATGTTCAGGAACCCGGAATGGATGCGCAGTTCCTTGCTGCTGCCGGTGGTCAACACGTTCAGATCGAAACCCGTGGGCCATTTCTTGCCCCACTTGAGTGCGTGCTTCTGCGTGTCGTTGCAGAAGTTCCAGACGTAGTTCACCGCGCGGCTCTGCTGATTGAGCAGGCCGTTCAGCGACTTCACCCGGCAGCGATAGACCAGAAGCATGCCGGTCATTCTAATATGGGATTGCTTGCTGCCGGCAGCACTCCTTTCACTCCCCGCCCTGAAGGGCGAGGTTTCTCGGAGCAAGTCTGATGAACGTACTGATTACCGGCGGCGCCGGCTTCCTCGGCCTGCAACTCGCCCGCCTGCTGCTGCAACGCGGCACCCTGAACCTGGACGGCCAGCCCGTCGCCATCGACCGCCTGACGCTGCTCGACGTGGTAGCGCCGCAAGGCCTGGACGATGCGCGCGTGCGCGTGGTGACGGGCGACCTGTCCGACCCGGCCGTGCTGCGCCAGGCCATCGACAAGGACACCGGCGCCGTGTTCCACCTGGCGGCCGTGGTCAGCGGCCAGGCCGAGGCGGATTTCGATCTCGGCATGCGCGTCAACCTGGACGCCTCGCGCGCGCTGCTGGAAACCTGCCGTGAGCTGGGCCACCAGCCGCGCGTGCTGTTCACCAGCTCGGTCGCGGTCTACGGCGGCCAGTTGCCGCCGGTGGTGCAGGACGACACCGCGCTGAGCCCGCAATCGTCGTACGGCGTGCAGAAGGCCATCGGCGAGCTGCTGCTGTCGGACTACAGCCGCCGCGGCTTTGTCGACGGCCGCGTGCTTCGGCTGCCCACCATCAGCGTGCGCCCGGGCAAGCCCAATGCGGCGGCCTCGTCGTTCGCCAGCGGCATCATCCGCGAGCCGCTGTCGGGTGTCAGCGCCAATTGCCCGGTGGCACCGGACACGCCGCTGTGGCTGCTGTCGCCGCGCGCAGCGGTGGCGGCACTGGTCAATGGCATCGAACTGGCCGGCGAACGGCTGGGCAACCGCCGCGTGGTGAACCTGCCGGGCCTGTCGGTCACGGCTGCCGGCATGGTCGACGCCCTGCGCCGCGTGGCGGGCGATGCCGTGGCGGACCGCGTGACGTGGGAGCGCGAAGCGCGCGTGGAGAACATCGTCGGCACCTGGCCGGCGGCGTGGAATGCGGAGCGTGCGCAGTCGCTGGGGTTCCAGAGCGATGCGAGCTTTGATGAGGTGATTCGGGCTTATATGGAGGATGTGGGGCTGAGCAAGTAAAGCCAGGCCGGCTTCCTTCGCGACATACTGGCATCTCCCGCGGGCCGGCCCCCTTTCCCGTGCGCGGGAGAGGGGGCCGGGTCAAGCAGAGGCGAAGACGTCAGTTCCAGATGGGATCCTCTTTCTGCTGCTGTGCCTTGGACTTCGATGTCCAGTACGCACCGATCTGACGTTCGGTGACGTAACCCGACTTCTTGACATCGATCTTGTCAAAGTGCTTGTAGACTACCGGCGCGCCTGCCTGGGCTTCTTCGCGGCTTAGCTTCCCGTCGTGGTTGGTATCGGCAATCTTGAAACGCTCGGAGATTTTGGCCTTGGCTTCGGCGGTAGTCGATGGCGCTGGCGGAATTTGGGTGGATTCCGCGCTTTGCGGGGCTGTTGATTCCGGTTTCTGCTGGGCGCTCGCCGCCGTAAAAGCGAGCACCATCATCACTGTCAAGCCGACTGCAGGCAGCTTACGCATGGTCATTGCCGTCTCCTCATGGTTTGTGATTCGACATTGCCTTCCTAAAGAATGCTTCGGCAACGAAGATCCTCTTTGAGCACTGGCTCACACCGATTCTAGGCAAGCGATCCCTACTTACCAACATCTTTGTGTTACAGGTCGCGACAGCTGATGCAGGACACCGATAATTCTTGCTGCACCTGGAATCCGGCGGCGCGCTACCGGCAAGGCGGGCGGCGTCATTCGGTGACGCCTTGCCTCACACCGCCGGCTTCACCACCTCATACCCTTCAATCGTCTCCCTTACCTGCCCCGGAATCGCCGCCGATTTCTGCGTGGCCGGGTCCGCGCACACATAGACGATCTCACCGGTGATCAGGTGCTCGTCGCCGCGGAACATCTCCACCCGGAACAGCATGCTCGAGCGCCCCAGGCGCGACATGCGGCCGCGGATTTCCAGCTCGTCGTCAAAGCGCGCCGAGGCGTGGTATTCCAGCGTGGACTTGACCACGAAGATGTCCACGCCATGCGCGTGCAGCACGTCTTCCGGATAGCGGATGCCCAGCGCGCGCCAGTACTCGGTCACGCAGATATCGCAGTACGTCAGGTAGTGCGCGTTGAAGACGATCGACTGCGGATCGACTTCGGCCCAGCGCACGCGCAGGGGGATGCTGTGGCGGAAATCCTCTTTGGCCATCGGCTTGGTCTCCTTGTTTGTCGTGGCTTGTCAAGGCACCAGGCCGCCGGCCCGCCGGACAGGGCCGGCAGGCGCGGCGGCCTGAATCGATGATGGTGGCGGCAGGCTGATCGCGTTATTGCGCCTTGGCCAGCCCCAGCTTCTCGATGATCGCCTTTTCCTTCTTGACGGTCTCGGCCGCAAACTGCGCGTATTGCTGGCTGTTCATGTAGTACGGCTCCATGTCGAACTTGGCCAGCGATTCGCGGTAGTTCGGCATGTCCATGGCCTTCTTGAAGGCGTCATGCAGCTTCTGCACGATCTTCGGGTCGGTACCCTTGGGCGCGACCAGGCCGAACGGCGAGGTCTGCACGATGCCGATGCCCAGTTCCTTCAGCGTCGGCACGTTGGGGAAGCGCGCCGAGCGCTTCTCGCCCCAGGTCGACAGCAGGCGCAGCTTGCCCTGCTCCACATACGGTGCCCACGCCGGCGTGTCGGCCACCGACATCACGTGGCCGCCCAGCAGCGCCTGCATCGACTCGGAATTGCCCTTGTAGGGGATGTGCGAGAACTGCACGCCCTGCTTCATGGCCAGCTCTTCCATGGTCAGGTGCAGCGTGGTCATGGAGCCCGGCGAGCCGTAGGTCAGCTTGCCCGGGTTGGCCTTGGCGTAGGCGATGTACTCCTGCATCGTCTTGATCGGCGAATCGGCCGGCACCACCAGGCCGAACGAATAGCCGGCGAGGTTGATGATGTAGCTCAGGTCCTTGACCGGGTCCCAGTTGATCTTGGTGGTGTACGGCAGGCGGTAGACCGGCATGGCCACCTGGGCCAGCGTGTAGCCGTCCGGCGCGGTGGCCTGCATCATCTGCGCGGGCAGCACGCCGCCCGCGCCGGGCTTGTTCTCGACGATCACGGGCTGGCCCAGGATCTTGGAGGCGTTGTCGGCCAGCACGCGGAACGGGATATCCGTGGAGCCGCCGGCGGTGTAGCCGATCACCAGGCGGATCGGGCGCTGCGGGAACTTGTCGGCCTGTGCCTGGGCGGGCATGGCGGCAAGGCCCAGTGCCGCGGTGGCGGCGGCGATGCCCGCGCGGGCGATGAAGTGGCGGCGTTGCATTTGACTATGTCTCCTTGTGCTGCAAGTCACTGCTGAAAATGGAAGGCCGGGCCGGTGCGGCGCTGACCGCGGCTGCTGGTCTAGTTGTGCGGTGTGCCGAACGCGGCGCGCAGCGCGGCAACGGCGTCGGCATGTGCCTGCGCCACCGCCGGCACGAACCGGCCCAGCTTGAAGAAATCATGGATCATGCCGGGGTAGTCCGCCAGCGTGGCGGCCACGCCGGCGGCGCGCAGCTTCTCTGCGTAGGCCACGCCCTCGTCGTGCAGCGGGTCGTAGCCGGCCACGGCGATCCAGGCAGGGCATGTGCCGCGCACCTCGGCGCCGGTGCCGCCGCCGTCCAGCGGGGCGAAACGCCAGTCGTCGCGGCTGGCTTCCTGGTCCAGGTACTGGGCAAAGAACCAGCGGATCATGTCCGCCGTCAGCAGGTAGCCATCGGCCAGCGCGCGGTGCGACGGCGTGTCCTGGCGCGCACAGGTGCCGGGATAGATCAGCAACTGCAGCACGGGCGCCAGGCCCGTATTGCGGGCCTCCACGGCACACGCCGCGGCCAGCGTGCCGCCGGCGCTGTCGCCTCCCAGCGCGATGCGCGCCGGGTCGGCACCCAGCCGGTCGGCTTCGGCGAAGACCCAGTGCAGCACGTCGAAAGCGTCGTTGGCCGCCGTCGGGAAACGCCATTGCGGCCCGAGCCGGTAGTCCACCGACAGCACCATGCAGTCCGCCTGGCCACACAGCAGCCGGCACAGTGGATCGTGCGAATTGACGCTGCCGACCGTGAAGCCGCCGCCGTGGAAATACACCAGCAAGGGCAGCGGTTCAGTCCAGCTGGCCTCGCGCGGGGTGTAAAGCCTGACCGGAATGGCGTGGCCGTCGCACGCCGGCACCAGCAGGTCTTCCGCCATATGCACGGGCGGCGGGTTGATATCCAGGATCGGCGCGCTTTTCTCGTAGGCGATCTTGGCGTCCTCCGGCGCCATCGCGTGGATCGGCGGCCGCTTGGCGCGCGCGATCAGCTCCAGCAGCGCGGCCACCTGCGGGTCGAGCGGGCTGGACGGCAGGCCGGGCGTGGCGGGCGCATCAGGGCTGGAAGACGGTACGGCGGACATAGGGAATGACGCGGATCCGGACCCGGCGCCAGCGGCGCGCAGAAGCTCTGGCACGTCGCCCGCATCGGGAGAAGTTCGAATTGTGAACGATCGTTCGATTTTAGTATGATGCCAGATGTTCCAGGTGCCCGGCAGTACGAGATAACCCCGAAAAATCCCTGTCAGCCTGCCACGCGGCAAGTTTTTGGGCGATGATCGGCTGAAGCGATCCCGAGGGCTCCGGAAACAGCAATGCAGGCCCATTGAAACCCAAGACAGCGTGCCTGGCGAGTATCCGGTCCAGGCCCGTGCAAAAGACAATTTCGCGGCAGATCCCGGCAGGAGACAAGCAAACATGGCGTTTATCTACTATCTGACCCACATCCACCTGGATTTCGGCGCAGTAAGCCTGCTCAAGTCCGAATGCGAGCGCATCGGCATCCGCCGCCCGCTGCTGGTGACCGACAAGGGCGTGGTCGCCGCCGGCGTGGCGCAGCGTGCCGTTGATGCGATGCAGGGCCTGCAGGTTGCAGTGTTCGATGAAACCCCGTCGAACCCGACCGAGGCCATGGTGCGCAAGGCCGCCGCGCAATACCGCGAGGCCGGCTGCGACGGGCTGGTGGCGGTGGGCGGCGGCTCGTCGATCGACCTGGCCAAGGGCATCGCCATCCTGGCCACGCATGAGGGCGAGCTGACCACCTATGCCACCATCGAAGGCGGCAGCGCCAAGATCACCGACAAGGCGGCGCCGCTGATCGCGGTGCCCACCACCTCGGGCACCGGCAGCGAGGTAGCACGCGGCGCCATCATCATCCTGGACGACGGCCGCAAGCTGGGCTTCCATTCCTGGCACCTGCTGCCCAAGTCCGCAGTCTGCGACCCCGAACTGACGCTGGGGCTGCCCGCCGGGCTGACCGCGGCCACCGGCATGGATGCAATCGCGCACTGCATCGAGACCTTCCTGGCCCCCGCCTTCAACCCGCCCGCGGACGGCATTGCGCTGGATGGCCTGGAGCGCGGCTGGGGCCATATCGAGCGCGCCACCCGCGACGGCCAGGACCGCGACGCGCGCCTGAACATGATGAGCGCATCGATGCAGGGCGCAATGGCCTTTCAGAAGGGGCTGGGCTGCGTGCATTCGCTGTCGCACCCGCTGGGCGGGCTGAAGATCGACGGCCGCACCGGCCTGCACCACGGCACCCTCAATGCGGTAGTGATGCCCGCGGTGCTGCGCTTCAATGCCGACGCGCCCACGGTGGTGCGCGACGACCGCTACGCACGCCTGCGCCGCGCCATGCACCTGCCCGACGGCGCCGATATCGCGCAGGCCGTGCACGACATGACCGCGCGCCTGGGGTTGCCCACCGGGCTGCGCCAGATGGGCGTCACCGAGGACATGTTCGACAAGGTGATTGCCGGTGCGCTGGTCGATCACTGCCACAAGACCAACCCGAAAGACGCCAGCGCCGCGGATTATCGGCGTATGCTTGAGCAGTCCATGTAGCACACAGCAGCTTCCCGCCGGTCAGACCGACCAAGCGGCTGTCCGGCGGCCCTCCCCTCCACAGCGCAGGAGACAACATGAGCGGCGAGCATTTGCAGGTAGTCCATGGCGATATCACCCGGATGGAGGTCGATGCCATCGTCAACGCGGCCAATAGCGGCCTGTTGGGCGGCGGTGGCGTAGACGGGGCCATCCACGGGGCCGGCGGCTCCGCCATCAAGGAGGCCTGCCGCGCGATCCGCGACGCGCAGGGCGGCTGCCCCACCGGCGAGGCGGTGATCACCACCGGCGGCCACCTGCCGGCGCCATACGTGATCCACGCGGTCGGGCCGGTCTGGCAAGGCGGCGACCAGGGCGAGGACGAACTGCTCGCCAACGCCTACCGCAACAGCATCCGGCTGGCGGCGCAGCACCACCTGCGCAGGCTGGCCTTTCCCAATATCAGCACCGGCATCTACGCCTTCCCGCGCGAGCGCGCGGCGGACATTGCCATCGCCGCGGTGCGCGAGGCGCTGGCCGGGGCGCCGGAGATCGAGCAGGTCACCTTCGTCTGCTTCGACGACGAGAACTACCGCCTGTACCGCGAGCGGTTGTCCTGAGACGGATCGCGGGGCGTGCCCCGCGATCCGCACCGCCTGCGTCAGAACTTGTGGCGCAGGCCCACGGGCAACACCGCCTGGCTGTCATCGGCCGACGGACACACGCCGTTGATCGCGGCCACCGCGCGCTGGCCGGTGCAATCGATCCCCGATGCCTTCTGGTAGATCGCCATTCGGTGCGCCTGGAGCGTCGTTGATGCCGCAGCCCCTGGCATAGTCCGCGGCCACACGCTCATCAGCAATGCCGGCGTCACCTGGTACTTGAAGCTGGCTTCCACGTTGTTGAAGATCGCGGTGCCGTGATGCGTGGCCGGCGCTCCGGCGCAGTCGTCGGCGAGCGCCTGCACCGTTGCCATCGGCAGCACCACCGGCAACAGGCCGTTGCGCACGCAGTTGTTGTGGAAGATGGCACCGAAGCCAGGCGCGACGATGGCGCGGATGCCGAACTCCTTCAGCGTCCACACCGCATGCTCGCGCGAGGAGCCGGAGCCGAAATCGCTTCCGGCCAGCAGGATCGACGCCCCGGTGTACGCCGGCTGGTTCAGCACGAACAAGGGAGCGAGGCTGCGGTCCGTTCCCGCCAGGTAGCGCCAGCCGAGAACAGGCCCTCGGCCAGCCCGTGCTTGGAGACACGCTTCATTTCCCGCGACGGGATAATGGCGTCGGTGTCGAGGCATATCGCGCTGGCATAGGCGCCGACCACGGCGCTGGCGCCAGCCTCGTTCATCTTCTCGACTTCGGCTGCGCCGATCTCCGGCTGCGACTCGGCATCGCCCAGCACCGCTTCCAGCCTGGCGCCGCCCAGCGACTTCATGCCGCCGGCGGCGTGACGAAGGTCCTCTGCCCCGGCCGCCGGTAAATCAGCCCTTCCTTGTGCAGCTCGGCCAGCGCCCGCCGCACGGTCACGCGCGCCACCCGGTCCTGCTCCATCAGCCCGAATTCGGGCGGCAGGCCGCTCACGTCATAGACCCCGTTGAGGATTTTCTGGCGCAATACGAGGTAAATGCGGTGATAACGCAGCATCGGTGAGCTCTGGTTTCCCATGAATGGCAGTCGTTATCTTTCAAGTCTGGCGCGGCCGCTGCCTTCCCTTCGGCCAATTAATACCATTGGCATCAATTAGATATCACTAAGGGACCAGTACGAACCAATTTCGGCAAACTCGCTGGAGCATGACTGGTTCGCCGGGTGGAAGAGGAGATGGGGGGCGGCGCCGCGATGGCAATGGAAGAGGAAGAAGGCAAGACCAGCCCCCGGGGGCTGGTCTTGCCCGGATCAGGACACAGGCAGCGCGCTGCGGATCAGCAGGTTGACCCGCTCCGGCTGCTCGTGGATCACCCAGTGGGTGCCCTCGGGGATGCGTTCCACGCGCAGGTCCGGCACGAAGTCACCCAGCCCGTCCACCAGTGATTTCGGCAGCGCGCGGTCGCGCTCGCCCCAGATCACCAGCGTGGGCACCCTGACCACAAAGGCGGCCGAATCCAGGCGCGAGATGTCGGGCGGCGGCTCGCCCTCGCCCGGCGGGTGCATGGGCGAGGCGCGGTAGAAATTGACGCCGCCGGTGAGCGGATGGACGCCGGCGTCCAGGCCTTCGCCCGGCTGGGACCATGCCGCGTGGTACCTGGCGCGCGTCTCGGGCGTGTACCAGGCCGCCGGCTTGCCGTCGGCATCGGCCAGCATCCGGTCCAGCAGCGCGAAGTCGTTGGCGGCCAGTGCCTTTTCCGCGCCCGGCTTGCGCAGCCAGTTCATGTACGCGGAAGCGGCCTGCTGCTCGGGATCGGTGGCCAGCGCGCGCGCAAACAGGTACGGATGCGGCGAGTTGACGATGATGAGCTGGCGCACCAGCCGCGGGAACTGGATCGCCAGGTTCCAGCAGATCGCCCCGCCCCAGTCGTGCGCCACCACCACGGCCTGGTCATAGCCCAGCGCGCTGACCAGCTGCACCAGGTCTTCGACGATATGGCGCGGCCGGTAGGCCTCGACCTCGGCGGGCTTGCTCGACAGGTTGTAGCCGCGCAGGTCCGGCGCCACGGCAAAATGCGTGCGCCCGAACTCGGCCAGCTGGGCCTCCCATTCGAACCAGAATTCAGGAAAGCCGTGCACGAACAGCATCAGCGGCTTGCCGCGCTCGCCCGCGCTGGCGTAGTGCAGGCGGGTGCCGTTGGGCAGCGTGGCGTACTGCAGGTGGCGGATCACGGCGGCGGGGGCAGCCATGTTGTTCTCCATATGCGGTCCTCCTCGTTGTGGCGTTGTGCTGGCGTCAGCCGCGCAACGCGGCAACGAGGCCCGCGCGGACCTCGGGCTTGTCGGCAAACGGATCGCCGGGATTGCGCTGCCCGACGATATCCTCGAAGCGTTGGCGCACGGGGGCGAGCGCCTGGGGGTGGGAATAAATATAGAAGCTTTCGTCGCGGATGGCATCGAAGGTCAGCTGCGCGACCTCGGCGGCGGTCACCTTGCCGGAGCCGACGGCCTTGTCCGACAAGGCCTGCGACACCAGCTGCGAGCGCGTCGGCGGCGCCTGGTTGGCCAGGTCGGCGGGCCGGTTGCGCTGGGACTGGTTGATGCCGGTCGGCACGAAGTACGGGCACAGCACCGAGCAGCGCACCTGCTCCGTCACCAGGCCCAGGTCCTGGTATAGGGTTTCAGTCAAAGCCACCACCGCGTGCTTGGACACGTTGTACACGCCCATTGCCGGCGGGTTCAGCAAGCCCGCCATCGACGCCGTGTTGACGATATGGCCCTGGTAGGCCGGATCCTTCCCTGCCGCGGCCAGCATCAGCGGCGTGAAGATACGCACGCCGTGCACCACACCGTACAGGTTGACGCCCAGCACCCACTCCCAGTCCTTCTCGGAGTTCTCCCAGATCAGGCCGCCCGCGCCCACGCCGGCGTTATTGAACAGCAGGTTGACCTGGCCAAAGGCCTCGATGGCAGCATCGGCCAGCGCCTGCACCTGGTCGGCACGCGAGACGTCCGTGCGCAGCCCGATCACCGGCACATTGCGTGCCTTGAATTCCGCTACGGTCGCGTCCAGCGCGTCTTCCTGCACATCCGCCAGCACCAGCTTCATGCCGATGTCGGCGGCAATGTGGGCAAACTCCTTGCCGAAACCCGAGGCACCGCCGGTAATGACAGCCACCTTGTTGGAGAAATCCTTCATATCGTCTGTCCTGTTGCGTGATTCGTTTGGGGAACGACGGGCCGTGTGCCGTGCGCGCGCTCAGGCGGCGCGCTGCACCTGGTAGCCCTGCCGCGGGAAATGCACATTGAGCGCACCGGCGCGCGGGTCCTGGCGGCGCAGCGTGACGCGGCGCGCGGTTAGCGACAGCAGCACGCCGGCCACAGGGTCGCGCGCATAGTCGGTGGGCGTGACGGTGACGGGGTCGCCGGCCTGCAGGCCGGCATCGGCGATGACACCCTCATCCAGCACGACCGGATCGGCACTGCGCGCGGCGCCGAGCGCGTCCTCGCTGTCGATCACGCGCGGCCGCCCATGGCCGAAGGTGTTCATGCGCGCATACCAGGCCTGCAGGCGCGGGTAAGCCTCCAGCAGCTGCGCCAGCGCGCCGGCGCGGCGGATAAACCATAGGTTGTGGTACAGCGAGAAGTCGGCAACCGACAGCGCCGGCCCGGCCACATGCTCGATCCCGGCCGCGAACTGCGTTTCCAGTTGACCGAACGTTTCATGCAGCAGCGCGGTGGCTTCGGCCAACGGCATGCGCAGCGCATTGGTGTCGCCGCGCATGGCCTTGCGGTCGGCGCTAAAGGCCTGGACCTGCGCCGGCGACAGGTGGCCCAGCATGCTGGCAACGCCGGCTGGCTGGAACACATAGGTCACCGACGCCGTGAACAGCGCCGCATCGAACCAGGCTGCCGCGACCCGCGCCACCGCGGCCTGGGCCGGCGGATACAGCGCCGGCGTGGGCGCCAGCGCGTCCAGCACCTCGCAGATCAGCGCGGTATCGCAGTAGATATCGGCACCGACCTGCATCACCGGCGTGCGGCGGTAGCCGCCGGTCAGCGCCAGCAGGTCAGGCTTGGGCAGGATGGCGGGGATTTCCACCGCCTGCCACGCCAGTCCCTTGGCGCCCAGCAGCAGGCGGACCTTCTCGGAGAATGGCGAAGTTGCGTACTGGTGAAGAATGATGTCAGCCATGCGGTCCACCTCCATGTTTGCCAGCGGGTGCCGTGCGAATTCAGTCCAGCAGGTCCGGCTGTTCCTTGACGATGCGGGCATAGAGCGGCTGGAACTGGAACCAGCCCGCCTGCGCCGTGCCGACGATCGAATAGGCCTGGCGCGCGGCCGCATCGGAGATCAGCTTCAGCGGCGCCTGGGTGCGCGCCGCGGCGGCTTCGGCCAGCAACTGGACGTGGCAGGAGCGCTCCATGGTGATGAACCACCAGGCGGCTTCGTCCACGGTCTTGCCGACCGTCAGCAGGCCATGGTTCTGCAGGATCGCGGCCTTGTTCTGGCCCAGCGCATTGGCGATGCGCTGGCCCTCGTCGAGTTCCACCACCACGCCGCCGAAATCGTCATAGACCGCATGGTCCTGGTAGAACGCGCACACGTCCTGCGTCAGCGGATCGAGCGGGCGGCCCAGCGTGGACCACGCGCGACCATAGGTGCTGTGCGAATGCGCGGCCGCGACCGCGTCGGAGCGGGTCTGGTGCACGCGCGAATGGATGGCAAAGGCCGCGGCATTGACCGGGTAGTCACCCTCGACCACGTCGCCGTGGTGGTCACAGCGGATCAGGTTGGAGACCTTGACCTGGCTGAAATGCACGCCGAAGGGATTGACCCAGAAGGTATCGGGAAACTCCGGGTCGCGCGCGGTGATATGGCCGGCCACGCCTTCATCGAAACCGAACCTGGAAAACAGCCGGAAGGCCGCGGCCAGGCGCTGCTTGCGGTGCAGGCGCTCTTCGGCGGCGGTGGCGAACTGCGGCGGGCGCGGCAGGTTGCGGTAGCGGGCCTTGACCTCTTCGGGCAGGCCGGCGCCGATCTCGTCGTCGCTCTGGATTTGCGGGGCTTGCGGGGCATTCATCGGTGTCTCCGTTTTTTTGGTGAAATCCGTTGCCCGCGGCGCGCCCGGCAGGCGCGCCGCGGCCCTGCATGCGCCGATCAGACCAGCTTGACCAGCTGCTTGCCGAAATTCTTGCCCTTGAGCAGGCCGATAAAGGCTTCCGGCGCGCTGGCCAGGCCTTCAGCGATGCTTTCGCGGAACTTGAGCTTGCCCTGTGCGACAGCGGTGCCCAGTTCCTTCAGCGCCTGCGGCCAGACTTCCATGTGCTCGGAGACGATAAAGCCTTCGATGGTCAGGCGCGACACCAGGATCAGCTGCGGGTTCTTCAGCGGCAGCGGCTGGCCGTCATAGCCCGCGATCATGCCGCACATGGCGATGCGGCCGAAGGCGTTCATGCGCGTCAGCACGGCGTCCAGGATATCGCCGCCGACATTCTCGAAATAGCCGTCGATGCCGTCCGGGGTGGCTTCCTTGAGCATCGTGTAGAGCTCCTTGGGATCCTTGGCCGCCTTGTAGTCGATGCAGGCATCGAAGCCCAGCTCATTGACCACGTAGTCGCACTTGTCCTTGCCGCCGGCAAAGCCGACCGCGCGGCAGCCGGCCAGCTTGGCCAGCTGCCCGACCACGCTGCCCACCGCGCCGGAAGCCGCGCTGACCGCGATGGTCTTGCCCGGCTTGGGCAGGATGATCTTGTTCAGGCCGTACCAGGCGGTCACGCCCGGCATGCCGACCGAGCCTAGGTAGGCCGACAGCGGGATATGCGTGGTGTCGACTGGCTGCAGGCCGGTGCCGTCGCTGACGCCCATCTCCTGCCATCCGAACATGCCGACCACCTTGTCGCCCGGCTTGAACTTGCTGTTCTTGCTTTCCACCACTTCGCCCACGGTGCCGCCGATCATGACCTCATCGAGCGGCTGCGGCGCGGCATAGGACTTGCTGTCGTTCATGCGGCCGCGCATGTACGGGTCCAGCGACAGGTAATGGTTGCGCACCAGCACCTGGCCGTCGGCGATCTGCGGCACGGGCACTTCTTCCAGGCGGAAATTGGCCGGCGTCACCGCGCCTTCGGGACGCGAGGCCAGGACTATGCGCTTGAACGTTTTGGACATGATCGATTCCTTTCAGTAGGAATATGGAACGGCTTGAATACTGCGTCGGGAGGGACAGCCGCGCTGCCCCGTCTGCTGCATCGGTGCCGGCGCTCAGCCGTCGGCACCGGTATCGGTTTCACCCGGGCGCTGCGGCGGCATGCGCCGGATGTACTTGAAGGTGCCCGAGCCGCGCGCCACGGTCTTGCCGTCGGCATCGACGATCTCGCCTTCGCAGAACACCATGGTGGTGGTGCGGTGCACGGTGGTGCCGCGCGCGGTCAGCGCGCCGCGCCCCGGCGTCATGAAGCTGGTCTTCATCTCGATGGTGACCACGCCCCGGCCATCCGCGTCGCTGCTGCGGCCGGCCACCGCCATGGCCACGTCGAGCAGCGTCATGATCACGCCGCCGTGGGCCATGTCCCAGCTGTTCTGGTGGCGCTTCTCGATCGGCAGCGCGATCTCGCTGCGGCCGCCTTCGGCAAGGTTGCAGGTCACGCCGAGGTCGGCGAGGAAGGGAATGTGGGTCAGGGGGCCTTTGAACTGGTTCATGGCAATTGCGAGTCCGAGAATTAGGTGCCGGCGAGGCCGAGGCCTCGCGCCGGCCCCAAGTTTGAGGGCAATCCGGGATTCCGCCAAGCCGCGCCGTGCGTCATGTCCGGAATGCCCCTGGCCCGGCTCAGACCGCGCTGACGCCGCCGTCCACCGCCAAGATCTGGCCGGTGATGTGCTTGCCGGCGTCGCTGGCAAACAGCAGAGCCGCGCCCTTCAGGTCCTCGTCGTCGCCCAGGCGGTGCAGCGGCACGCCGGCGCACATCGCCTCTACGCCCATGCGCTCGAGCGAGCCCTTGGTCATCTTTGACGGGAAGAAGCCCGGCGCCAGCGCGTTGACGGTGATGTTGTGCTCGCCCCACTCGGCCGCCAGCGTGCGCGTGAAATTGACCACCGCACCCTTGGAGGTGTTGTAGGCAATGGTCTCCATGCTGCCCGGCGGGTTGCCGGCCAGGCCCGCGATCGACGCCACGTTGATGATGCGGCCATAGCGGCGCGGGATCATCGACAGCTTGCCGATGCGCTGGCTCAGCAGGAACAGGCCGCGGATGTTCAGGTTCATTACCTTGTCCCAGGCCTCGACCGGGTGGTCTTCGGCGGGTGCGCCCCAGGTGGCGCCGGCGTTGTTGACCAGGATGTCGACGTGGCCCAGTTTAGCGATGGCTTCGTCCGCCAGGCGCGCGATCTCCGACTCCTGCGAGCCGTCGGCGGCGATCCAGTCGGCCTCGATGCCGAGCGATTTCAGGTGCGCCTGCGCCGCCTGCAGCTCATCGGCCTTGCGTGCCGACAGCACCACGCGCGCGCCCTGCTCGCCGAGCGCCTCGGCAATCTGCAGGCCAAGCCCGCGCGAGCCGCCGGTGATCAGCGCGGTCTTGCCCTTCAGGTCAAATAGTTGCTGGATGGTACGCATATTGTCTTCCTTCGTTCTGTAGTGTTCGGGGATGGGCGAGCGCCGCTCAGAACCACGCGTCCTGCATGTCGAGCGTGGTGCGGTCGAGCGATTCAAGCAGCGCCAGTTGCGGGCCGACCTTGGGCAGCTCCCAGCGGAAGAAGTAAGCCGCCGCGGCCAGCTTCCCGCGGTAGAAGTCCTCGTCTTCCTTGCCGTTCGCGCGCGGCAGCGCGGCTTGCGCCAGCAGTGCCTGCTCCAGCCAGATCCACGCCACCACCACGTGCCCGAAGGCCTCCAGGTAGACCGAGGCATTGGCCAGCGTCACGTTGGGGTCGCCCGCGCTCCACAGCGCCTGCGTGACCTCGGCCAGGCGTCTGGTGGCGGCGCCGAGGGCGCCTGCCTGCTGCGACAGCTCGGCATCGCCGGCGGCCAGCGCGCCGCCGATGGTGTCCTGCACGCGCTCTCCCAGCAGCTTGAAGGCCGCGCCATCCTTCATCACCACCTTGCGGCCCAGCAGGTCCAGGCCCTGGATGCCGTGCGTGCCTTCGTGGATCGGGTTCAGGCGGTTGTCGCGGTAAAACTGCTCGACGTTGTACTCGCGTGTGTAGCCATAGCCGCCATGCACCTGGATCGCCAGGTTGTTGGCCTCCAGGCACCATTGCGACGGCCAGCTCTTGGCGATCGGGGTCAGGATGTCGAGCAGCAGCGCCAGGCGCGCATGCGCGGCCTCGTCGCCGGCGGCCGCCGCGGCCTCTTCCTCGTCGACCAGGCGCGCGCAATAGAGGTTCAGCGCCAGGCCGCCTTCGACATAGCTCTTCTGCGCCAGCAGCATGCGGCGGATATCGGCGTGCTCGACCAGCTTCACCTGCGGGCTGGCCGCATCCTTGCCGCCGGGGCCGACCGCGCGGCCTTGCGGGCGGTTGCGCGCGTAGTCCAGCGCGTGCAGGTAGCCGGTATAGCCCAGCATCACCGCGCCCAGGCCCACGCCGATGCGTGCCTCGTTCATCATGTGGAACATGCAGGCCAGGCCCTTGTGCGGCTCGCCCACCAGGTAGCCGATCGCGCCGGCCTTGCCGCCCGGCTGGTACTTCATGCCTTCGCCGAAGTTGAGCAGGCAGTTGGTGGTGCCGCGGTAGCCCATCTTGTGGTTCAGGCCGGCCAGCACCACGTCGTTGTGCTCGCCCAGCGAGCCGTCTTCGTTGACCAGGTACTTGGGCACGATGAAGAGCGAGATGCCCTTCACGCCCGGGATCAGCTTGCCGTCCGGGCCGGGGATCTTGGCCAGCACCAGGTGGACGATATTGTCCGACAGCTCGTGCTCGCCGGCCGAGATCCACATCTTGTTGCCGCGCAGCCGGTACTGCGCGCCCAGCGGCGATTCGCCCTCGTACTCGGCGCGCGTGGTGATGTCCGACAGCGAAGAGCCCGCCTGCGGCTCGGACAGGCACATGGTGCCGAAGAAGCGCCCTTCCATCTCCGGCTTGACGAAGGTCTCGACCTGCGCGGGCGTGCCGTGCGTCAGCAGCAGGTTGGCGTTGCCGATGGTCAGGAAGGGGTACGAGCTGGTGCCGACGTTGGCACCCTTGAAGTAGGCGAAGCCGGCCTTCTCGACCACCACTGGCAGCTGCATGCCGCCCAGTTCATAGTCCTGGCCGGCGGCCATCAGCCCGGCCTCGCAGAAGGCTTTCAGCGCGGTGCTGACCTCGGGGATGATGCTGACGGTCTCGCCGTCGAAATGCGGCTCTTGCTGGTCGTTCTTCTTGTTGTGCGGCGCGAACAGGTCGGTGGCGATCTTTTCGCAGGTGTCCAGCGCGGCGTCGAAGGTCTCGCGCGAGTGATCGGCATAGCGCGGGATGCGCGTGAGCTCGTCGACCTTGAGCCATTCGTACAGCACGAAGTTCAGGTCGCGGCGGGAAAGGATCATCGACATGGTGTCTCCATGCGGCGCACTGCGTGGCGCGCCGTGAATTCTTGTTGCCTTCTAACCAACCGCCGGTTTGCTCCCCTCTCCCGCCTGCGGGAGAGGGGCTGGGGGAGAGGGCCGGCGTATGGCAAGCGCCGGAACGCTTCACTCCGTGGAGACTCCCGCCCTCTCCCCCGCCCCTCTCCCATAAATGGGAGAGGGGAGCAAACCGGCGTCGGGTGTAAAGCTGTGGTCAAAAAAAGGCGCATACGCGCCCTGCCTGGTCCCATGCAAAGCATGGGACCAGCGCCATGACCGTGCCCTGCTTCAGAGCACTTCGAACAATCCAGCCGCGCCCTGCCCACCGCCGATGCACATGGTCACCACCACGTACTTCACACCGCGGCGCTTGCCTTCGATCAGCGCATGGCCGACCAGGCGCGCGCCCGACACACCGTAGGGGTGGCCCACGGCGATGGCGCCGCCGTTGACGTTCAGGCGGTCCATCGGGATGCCCAGCGTATCGGCGCAATACAGCACCTGCACGGCGAAGGCTTCGTTCAGCTCCCACAAGCCGATGTCGTCGACCTTCAGGCCAGCCTTCTTCAGCAGCTTGGGCACGGCAAAGACCGGGCCGATGCCCATCTCGTCCGGCTCGCAGCCAGCCACGGCAAAGCCGCGGAACACGCCCAGCGGCTGCAGGCCGCGGGCCTCGGCCACGCGTGCGTTCATTACCACGGCAGCCGAAGCGCCGTCCGAGAACTGCGAGGCATTGCCGGCGGTGATCACGCCGCCCGGCACGGCGCTGCGGATCTTGGCCACGCCTTCCAGCGTGGTATCGGCGCGGATGCCTTCGTCGGCGGAGATGGTGACTTCCTTCGTCACCAGCTGGCCGGTCGATTTGTCGGCCACGCCCGCCAGCACCGTCATCGGCACGATCTCGTCCTTGAACTTGTCGGCTTCCTGCCCGGCGGCGGCGCGTTGCTGGCTGCGCACGCCGTACTCATCCTGGCGCTCCTTCGAGATGTTGTAGCGCTTGGCCACGTTCTCGGCGGTCTGCAGCATGTTCCAGTAGATTTCCGGCTTGTTCTTCAGCAGCCAGCTTTCCTGGACCATATGGCGGTTCATCTCCTGCTGCACGCACGAGATGCTCTCCACGCCGCCGGCGACGAAGATGTCGCCCTCATCGGCGATCACGCGCTGGGCGGCCATGGCAATGGTCTGCAGGCCAGACGAGCAGAAGCGGTTGACGGTGGCGCCGGGCACGGTGACCGGGCAGCCGGCGCGCAGTGCGATCTGGCGCGCGATGTTGGCGCCGGTGGCACCTTCCGGATTGGCGCAGCCCATCAGCACGTCTTCCACTTCGGCGGCCTCGATCTTGGCGCGGGCAATGGCGTGCTGGACGGCATGGCCGCCCAGCGTGGCGCCGTGGGTCATGTTGAAGGCGCCCTTCCAGCTCTTGGCCAGGGGGGTCCGCGCGGTGGATACGATGACTGCTTCGTTCATGTCTTGCTCCTCGGAATCTCTTGTGTCGTTCAGTTCGGTGGTTCGGTTCAGCCCTGGCCCTTGAGCAGTTCAGCGGACGTGACGCGCGCAACGCCGGCGGCGCCGAGGTCCTGCCATGCCCTGGCCAGCGACCCTTCCAGGTCGATGGCGCGGCAGGCATCCTCGATCACCGCGGCGGCAAAGCCCGCGGCGCGCGCATCGAGCGCGCTCCAGGCCACGCAGTAGTCCGTCGCCAGCCCGGCGCAGAACACGCGCTTGACGCCATGCTCGCGCAAGTAGCCGGCTAGCCCGGTGCGCGTGGCGCGGTCCGCCTCCAGGAAGGCGGAGTAGCTGTCCACATCGGCGTGATGGCCCTTGCGGATCACCAGCCGCGCATGCGGCACGTGCAGGCCCGCATGCAGCGCAGCGCCGGGCGTGTCCTGCACGCAATGCACCGGCCACAGCACCTGCTCGCCATACGGCAGCGTCAGCGTCTGGAACGGCTGCGTGCCCGCATGGTTGGCCGCGAACGAGACGTGGCTGACGGGATGCCAGTCCTGTGTCAGCACCACATGACCGAACGCACGCGCCAGCCGGTTGATGACGGGCACCACCTCATCGCCGTGGGGCACGGCAAGCGCGCCGCCCGGCATGAAGTCGTTCTGCACGTCGATCACCAGCAGGCAATCGTCCGGTCCGATAGTGGTGTTCATCTCAGCTCCAGGCTGAACCGTGTGGCTGTATTAACCGTTAAAGCCCTTGCCTTCGTCCGCCAGCTTCTGCAGCAGCGGCGCGACCTGCCAGGCTTCACCGTGGTAGCCCTTGGCATAGCGCTTCATCGACAGCGCCACGTTGTACAGGCCGACCTGGTCCGCGTACAGCATCGGGCCGCCGCGGAAGAGCGGGAAGCCGTAGCCGGTCAGGTACACCATGTCGATATCCGAGGCCTTGGAAGCAATGCCTTCTTCCAGGATCTTGGCGCCTTCGTTGACCAGCGCGAACACCAGGCGCTCGACGATCTCTTCGTCAGAAATCTTGCGGCGCGTGATACCCAGGTCCTTCGAATGCTGCACGATCATGTCGTTGACCTGCTGGTTCGGGTACGGCTTGCGGTCGCCCGCCTTGTAGTCGTACCAGCCCGCGCCGGTCTTCTGGCCGAAGCGGCCCATCTCGCACAGCAGGTCGGCGGTCTTCGAGTACTGGATGTCCGGCTTGTCCACCGCGCGGCGCTTGCGGATGGCCCAGCCGATGTCGTTGCCGGCCAGGTCGCCCATGCGGAACGGGCCCATGGCAAAGCCGAACTTCTCGATGGCCTTGTCCACCTGTTCCGGCAGCGCGCCTTCGTCCAGCAGGTAGCCTGCCTGGCGGCTGTACTGCTCGATCATGCGGTTGCCGATAAAGCCGTCGCACACGCCCGACACCACCGCGGTCTTCTTGATCTTCTTGCCGATCTGCATGACCGTGGCCAGCACGTCTTTGCCGGTCTTCTCGCCGCGCACCACTTCCAGCAGCTTCATCACGTTGGCCGGGCTGAAGAAGTGCATGCCGACCACGTCCTGCGGACGCTTGGTGAACGAGGCGATCTTGTTGACGTCCAGCGTGGAGGTGTTCGAGGCCAGGATCGCGCCTTGCTTGGCGACTTCATCCAGCTTCTTGAACACGGTCTCCTTGACGCCCATTTCCTCGAACACGGCCTCGATGATCAGGTCGGCGTCCTTGAGGTCGTCATAGGACAGCGTGGTGCTCAGCAGGCCCATGCGCTGCTCGACCTTCTCCTGCGTCAGCTTGCCCTTCTTGGCGCTGTTCTCGTAGTTCTTGCGGATCGTGGCCACGCCGCGGTCCAGCGCTTCCTGCTTGGTTTCCAGGATGGTGACCGGGATGCCCGCGTTCAGGAAGTTCATGCTGATGCCGCCACCCATGGTGCCGGCGCCGATCACGGCGACCTTCTCGATCTTGCGGGTCGGCGTGCCTTCGGGCACGTCGGGGATCTTGCTGGCGGCACGCTCGCCGAAGAAGGCGTGGCGCAGCGCGCGCGATTCCGGCGTGGTCACCAGGAACAAGAAGCCCTCGCGCTCTTCCTTGAGGCCTTGCTCGAACGGCTTGAGCGAGCCGGCCACCGCTTCCAGGCACTTCAGCGGCGCCGGGAAGTTCTTTGCCATCGCGGCCACCGTGTTGCGGGCAAAGCCCAGGTAGCCTTCGGGGTTCTCGTGGCGCACCTTCAGGTCGCGCACCTTGGGGTGCGGGCCGGCGGCGGCACCGACGTTCTGCGCGAACTTGACCGCCGCGGGCAGCACGTCACCGTCGACGATCTCGTCGAACAGCTTGGTGCCGGCGAACTTCTCGGACAGCACGGGGGTGCCCGACACAATCATGTTTGCCGCGGCCTCCAGGCCGATCACGCGCGGCAGGCGCTGCGTGCCGCCGGCGCCGGGCAGCAGGCCCAGCTTCACTTCCGGCAGCGCGATCTGCGCGCCCTTGGACGCCACGCGGTAGTTACAGCCCAGCGCCAGTTCCAGGCCGCCACCCATGGCGACCGAGTGCACGGCGGCCACCACCGGCTTGGAGGAGCCTTCCAGCACGCGGATCACCGAGTGCAGCGTCGGCTCCTGCATGGCCTTGGGCGTATTGAATTCACGGATGTCGGCGCCGCCCGAGAAAGCCTTGCCAGCGCCGGTGATGACGATGGCCTTGACGGCGGCATCGTCCAGCGCACGGGTCATGCCTTCGACGATGCCAAGCCGGGTGCTGTGACCCAGGCCGTTGACAGGGGGATTGTCGAGCGTGATGACGGCTACGCCGTCCTGAACCTGATACTGCGCTGTCATGCTGGTTCCTTTGGTGTCAAAAGTTGTCTCGGGATTCGAATTCTCGAATTCATTTTTTACTGCAAGGCGCGGCCAGCGGCGGCCGGCGACTGCTGCGGGAGGTGACTGTCATGGGCGGGTAAACCCTCCGCCCGACCTGCCGCTTTCCCGCGTCCCGCAACGCCTTCCGGCGCTTGGGCGAAACAAGCATACACAAAATAGCACGGTCGTTCAATTTCAATTTTCGGACTATTCCGGCGACATGCGCGGCGCGAATGCCGCCCCTGATCGCGATGCATGGAGGGGGCACCTAACCCAGCGCCAAATCGCCATGACGTGCCTGATAGAGCACTTTCAGAGTGCGACTGAGTGCCGCCTCTAAATCAGTATCGGACTTTATTTGACCGACACGGACAAATCGCGCGGGCCGACACGGTAGACTCGCGGCTTTTCGTTTTTTGCCGTCCGGGTTCCACAAGATGCGGATCGGCGGAAGGTCCAGCGACCCTGATGTCTTCCCCCTCACATTCCCACGCTCACGAGCACCAGCACCCGGTAGTCGAGCACGACCACCTCAAGCGCAAGCTCAAGGCCCGCCACCTGACCATGATTGCCATCGGCGGCGCGGTCGGCACCGGGCTGTTCGTGGCCTCGGGCGCCTCGATCGCGCAGGCCGGCCCCGGCGGCGCGCTGCTGATGTACATGCTGCTCGGCCTGATGGTCTATTGCCTGATGACCAGCCTGGGCGAGCTGGCGGTGCATATGCCAGTGGCCGGCTCCTTTGTCACCTACAGCGCGCTCTATGTCGACGAAGGCTTCGGCTTCGCGCTGGGCTGGAACTACTGGTTCAGCCTGGCGGTGACCATCGCCGTGGAACTGACCGCGGCGCAGCTGGTGATGCAGTACTGGTTCCCCGAAATGCCCGGCGTGGTCTGGAGCGCCGCGTTCCTGCTGCTGATGTTCGGGCTCAATGCGTTCTCGGTGCGCGGCTTCGGCGAGGCCGAGTACTGGTTCGCGCTGATCAAGGTGGTGACCGTGATCGTGTTCCTGGGCGTGGGCCTGTTAATGATCTTCGGCATCATGAAAGGTGGCCCGCAGTCGGGCTGGCGCAACTTCACCATGGGCGACGCGCCCTTTGTCGGCGGCATCCCGGCCATGATCGGCGTGGCGATGATCGCGGGCTTCTCCTTCCAGGGCACGGAAACGGTGGGCGTGGCCGCCGGCGAAGCGGAGAACCCGGCCAGGACCATCCCGCGCGCGATCCGGCAGACCTTCTGGCGCATCCTGCTGTTCTATGTGATCGCGATCCTGATCATCGGGGTGCTGATTCCCTATACCGATCCCAGCCTGCTGCGCAACGACGTCACCGACGTGGGCGTGAGCCCGTTCGCACTGGTGTTCCGCCACGCCGGCCTGGCCTTTGCCGCGGGGCTGATGAACGCGGTGGTGCTGACCGCGCTGCTCTCGGCCGGCACCTCCAGCATGTACGTGTCGACCCGGATCCTCTACGGCCTGGCCGTCAGCGGCCGCGCGCCGCGCGCGTTCGGCAAGCTGACCGTGAGCGGCGTGCCATTCAATGCGCTGCTGGCCACCACCGCCGTGGGCGCGCTGTGTTTCTTCAGTTCGCTGTTCGGGAACAAGGCGGCCTACCTGTGGCTGCTCAACACTTCGGCCATGACCGGCTTCTTTGCCTGGCTGGGCATTGCCATCAGCCATTACCGCTTCCGTCGCGGGCTGGTGCACCAGGGCTATGACGTAGGCATGCTGGCGTACCGCTCGCCGCTCTATCCCTTCGGCCCCATCTTTACCGTGATGCTGTGCGTGGTGATCGTGGCCGGGCAGAACTACCAGGCGTTTGCGGATATTCCGAACCTGTGGCCGGAGATCGTGGCGACCTATATCGGCGTGCCGGCGTTCCTGGCGCTGTGGTGGGGGTACCGGGCCGTAAAGAAGTCACGGCTGATTGATTACGACGATATGCCGTTTGACTTGCCGAAACCGCCGGTTCACTCCCCTCTCCCGCTTGCGGGAGAGGGGCAGGGGGTGAGGGCAGGCACTGGCATGACTTCGTAGGGGCGCCCCGCCCTCACCCCCCTCTCCCGCAAGCGGGAGAGGGGGCACACAGATTGCGCAGGCCGAGGTTGCCGAACTCCGGCCGCAGTACCCCTCAGAACCTGAAGTTCGCCGTCAGCATGCCAAAGCGCCCCGCCCCCAGCGCGCCGTAGTGGTTGTGCGCCTTGGTGTAGTACGTCTTGTCGAACAGGTTCTGGATATTGAGCTGCAGCGACAGGTTCTTGTTCACCTTGTAGGCGCCCATCAGGTCAAAGCGCCAGTACGACGGCACATACAGCGAGTTGGCCGGGTTGGCATAGACCTTGTCGACATAGTACGCACCCGCGCCCAAAGTCAGCGCCGGCAGCACCTGGTAGGTGGTCCACAGGCTGAAGCTGTTCTTCGGCGTATTGGGGAACTGGTTGCCGTTGTTGGCCGCGTTGACTGCCTGCGGACCGTTGTCGATCAGCTCGCTGTTCAGGTAGGTATAGCCGCCGAACACGCCCCACTTGTCGGTCAGGCTGCCGGCGAAGCCCAGTTCGAAGCCCTTCACGCGCTGCTTACCGGCATTGATCGTGGTGTTGGCATCAACCGCGACCCGCGCGTTGTTCTTCTCGATCTGGAAGATCGCACCGGTCAGTGACAGACGGCGAGCCAGCAGGTCCCACTTGGTGCCAATTTCCACCGAACGTGAGGTTTCCGGCTCCAGGTTGCGCTGCGCCAGGGTAATGTTGTCCGCCCCGTCGCCATTGGTTGAGCCCGGCGGCGTCGACGAAGTACCGTACGACACATAGATGCTGCCGTACTCGACCGGCTTGTAGACCACGCCCGCCTGGTAGTTGAAGAAGTGCGACTTGTTGCGGACATCCAGCTGCGCCACGGCTGCGCCAGTGTTCGGGTTGCTGTACGCGTTGGCGAACGAGTGCGTGTCGTAGTTGTCGTAGCGGACGCCGCCGTTGACCAGCCACTGCTTGGTGATCTCCACCGTGTCGAACAGGTAGACCGACTGCGTGTTGGTGGTCGTGGTGGTGGTGACGGGCATCTTGGTGATGCTGCCGCGCCACGGGTCGTTCGGGTTCGGGTTGGCCAGCGGCGCGCAGTCGAAGCTGGCCACCAGCGACGCATTGCAGATCCCCGCGGCCGCCGCGGGGTTGGCCGAGACCACGTTATATGGGGTGTTACTGGTATCGTCGCGGCTGAACTCAAAGCCGAACAGCACGGTGTGCTTGAGGCTGCCGGTGTCGAACTTGGCGCTCAGGTCGGTCTGGTTGGTCAGCGTCTCGGTCGCCGAATCACGGCTCTTGGTATTGCGCCAGACAAAGCCGCGCGGCACGTTGCCCTTGCTGTCGTCAGGGTTGGTGACGATGTAGTTGTTGCTGGCGCGGCCCCAGCGGCTGGTGTTGCTGAACACCAGGCCGTTGCGGAAGTCATGCTTGACCGTGGCCGTGGCGATATCGGACTGCGTCTTCTGGAAATCGCGGTCGGTCAGGCCGTAGAAATTGTTGCGGTCGACACTGGCCGGCTGCGACGGACTGGCCTTGGTCGACTGGCTGGCAGGACGGGAATACGGGATGCTGTAGTCCGGCATGCCGTTGCCCTGCAGGTGGTAGTACGACAGCGTGACCTGCGTGGGCGAATTCAGGCCAAAGGTCACGGACGGCGCGAAGCCCCAGGAGTTCTGGTCGACCTCGTTGCGGCCGGGCACGTTGGCGGTATACCCCAGCGCATTCAGGCGCACGGCAGTATTGTCGTTGAGCACGTAGTTGCCGTCAGCCGTGGCGCGGAAATAAGAGTCCGTGCCCACGCCCACCGAGCCCTGCGCGAAGTTCTCACTGGTCGGCAGCTTCGACACGATGTTGATCATGCCGCCGGCCGAGCCCTTGCCGCCAAAGGCCGAGCTCGGGCCCTTGATGACTTCGATGCTTTCGATATTGAAGGTGTCGCGTGTCTGCGAAGCGGTGTCGCGCACGCCGTCGACATAGATGCTCGACATCGAGTCGAAGCCGCGGATAAACGGACGGTCGCCGATCGGGTTGCCGCCTTCGCCGGCGCCGAAGGTGATGCCCGGCGTGGTGCGCAGCGCGTCCTGCAGCGAGTTGGAACCAGTCTGCTGTACCACCTGTGCCGGCACCACGGTGACGGACTTGGGGGTATCCAGCAGCGGCGCGGTGAACTTGGCCGACTGGGCCTCATCCACCTTGTAGCCGTCCTCCTTCGCCCCAGTCACCGTCACGCTCTGCAGCGTCACGGGCTTGGTGCCGGCACCGGCCACGGCGGCAGGCTGGCTCTCCTGCGCCGCAGCGCCCTGCATGGCAAACACTGCCATGGCGCCGGCGAGCGCCCCGGCCAGCGGATTCAGCCGGAACGTGTCCTGTTGTTGTTTCACGATCTACCTTCCCTTTGTAGTTTTCTTGACTCGATCTATTCATGGTCATGAAGACAAGTTCAGGCAGCGCGAAAGCTTTGATTCATGTCATCCATAACGGCGGGCGATTATAGATTGATACAAATCAAAACACAAACACGAATCATTCGCATTCAACTATAAAAAGTGTCGAATACAATGCATGAAACGGCAGAAATGGCTGCATATATCAATTTTGCGTGACAATATAGCCACTTTTTGATGGTGCACGGCAGCTAGTTGACTAGTCTACTTCGCGCTACCGGCGGGCATGGCGCGTGCGGGAGCGTCCGCCCGGCGTTGCTTTCCCGTCACCGCCAGGGCGCTGACAAGCTATTGATTCTTCTGATATTTCAGCCCGGCTGAAGCTGTGCCGCAGGGCGCGGCTGGGCCTTGGCGCCGGGTCGATGCAGACCCGGCGCAAATCCATGGTAAGCGCCGGATCAGACCTCCAGCCACTCCTTTCTCACCTGCGAGTTGGCCTTCAGCTCCGCGGGCGTGCCTTCGAACACGATGTGCCCGTGTCCCATCACGTAGACGCGCTGGGAAATGTCCAGCGCGATCGCCAGCTTCTGCTCGATCAGCAGCACGGAAATACCCCGCTCCTTCAGCGTCTTCAGGTAGTCCCCGACCAAGGCCACGATCATCGGCGCCAGCCCTTCGGTCGGTTCGTCGATCAACACCAGGTCGGGGTCGCCCATCAGCGTGCGGCACAGCGTCAGCATCTGCTGCTCGCCGCCGGAGAGCACGCCGGCCGAGGTGTTCTCGCGCTCCTTCAGCCGCGGGAACATGTTGAACATGTCCTCGACGGTCCAGCGCGGCTTGGCCTGCCGTGGGTTGCGCTTCTCCCCCAGCAGCAAATTCTGCCGCACCGTCAGGGTCGGAAAGATGTCGCGGTTCTCCGGCACATAGCCAATCCCGAGGTGCGCGATTTCGAAGGTACGCCGCCCCAGGATCTCTTCGTCGCGAAACCGCACCGAGCCCTCGGCCTTGACCATGCCGAGGACGGCCTTGGCCATGGTCGAGCGCCCCACCCCGTTGCGGCCCAGCAGCGCGACGATCTCGCCTTCGTCGATATGCGCGTCCACGCCGTGGAGAATATGGCTCTTGCCGTAGTAGGCGTGCAGGCCCTGGACGTTCAGCATGCGCTTGCCCATCAGTGCGCTCCTTCGGTGGCTTCCTCGTCGAGGGTGGTGCCCAGGTAGGCTTCCTTGACCTTGCGGTTATTGCGGATGGCTTGCGGGGTATCCGTGGCGATCACTTCGCCGTAGACCAGCACGGAGATGCGGTCGGCCAGGCCGAACACCACGCTCATGTCGTGCTCCACCATCACCAGCGTCTTGCCGACGGTAACCTTGCGGATCAGTTCGACCGCGTGATCGGACTCGGAGCGGCTCATGCCCGCGGTGGGCTCGTCCAGCAGGATCACCTCGGCACCGCCGGCGATGGTGATGCCGATCTCCAGCGCACGCTGCTCGGCATAGGTCAGCAGGCCCGCCTGGCTGTCGCGGCGGTGCTGCATGCCAATCAGTTCCAGCACCTCCTCCGCGCGCTCGCGCGTGTCGCGCAGGCCCTTGAGCCGGTGCCAGAACGAATACTTGTAGCCGAGCGACCACAGCACCGCGCAGCGCAGGTTCTCGAACACCGACAGCCGATGGAAGATGTTGGTGATCTGGAAGCTGCGCGACAGCCCCATGCGGTTGATCACGAAGGGCTGCAGCCCGCCGATCTCCGCGCCGTTCAGGCGCACCGTGCCGCTGGTCGGCGCAAAGCGCCCCGAGATCAGGTTGAAGGTGGTCGACTTGCCCGCCCCGTTCGGCCCGATCAGCGCATGGCGCTCACCCTTCGGGATGCTCAGGTTCACGCCGCGGATGATCTCCGTCTGGCCGAACTTCTTGCGTACATCGGTCAGTTCCAGTGCCGCTGTCATGCCCTGCCTCCTGCGATTTCCATCTGTACCTTGTCCCACGCACCGCGCACCCGCGCCGCCGCCAGGCGCCACGCGAACAGGCCAGCCGCCCACAGCACCGCCGCCACCAGCCATGGCGTCCAGGTTGCGGCATCGAAGCCGACGCCAAACAGCGACATCGCGGTGCCGTTGGCGCTATCGACCTGAACCTTGTAGACCAGCTCGACCGTCAGGATCATGGCCAGCAGCAGCACCACGCCGGCGCCGCCGGCACGCGCGTAGGACGGCAGCATGGGGCCCAGCTTGCCCTTGCCCAGCAGCGGCATCTGCATCAGCAGCAGGCTGGCCAGCCCGCCCGGCACGAACATCACCATCAACACGAAGAACAGGCCCAGGTACAGCAGCCAGGCCTTGGTCAGGTCCGACAGCGCCACCGCGAACAGCACGAACACCACCGCGCCGATGATGGGCCCGAAGAACACGCCCGCGCCGCCGATGAACACCGCCAGCAGCACGCCGCCGGAGCGCACCGCGCTGACATTCTCGGCCGAGACGATCTCGAAGTTGATGGCGCCCAGGGCCCCCGCGATACCCGCGAAGAATGCCGACAGGATCAGCACCAGGTAGCGCACGCGCTGGGTGTTGTAGCCGATGAACTCGACCCGCTCGGGGTTGTCGCGCACGGCGTTGGCGATGCGGCCCAGCGGCGTCTGCGTCCAGGCGTACATCGCCACCATCGACAGCAGGCACCACGCCGCGATCAGGTAGTACACCTGGCGCCCCGGCCCGAAGGTGATGCCCAGGAACGGGTCACCGACCACGCGGTTGGTGGAGATGCCGCCCTCGCCGCCGAAGAACTCCGGGAACATCAGCGAGCTGGCGAACACCATCTCGCCAATGCCCATGGTGATCATGGCAAAGGTGGTGCCGGATTTCTTGGTGGTGACGTAGCCGAAGATCACGCCGAAGAAGGCGCCCGCCAGGCCGCCCACCAGCGGCAGCATCGACACCGGCAGCCAGACCTTGCCCGCCCCGACCATATTCAGCACATGCACGGCGATAAACGCGCCCAGGCCGGAGTAGACCGCGTGGCCGAACGACAGCATGCCGGTCTGCCCGAGCAGCATGTTGTACGACAGCGCGAAAATGATCATGATGCCCATCTGCGACATCAGCGTGATGGCGAAGCCCCCGGTGAAGATCAGCGGCAGCACCAGCATGGCCAGCACGGTCAGGCTCCAGATGATCCAGCGCGCCAGATTCAGCGGGCTGTAGCGCAGGGTGCGGCCGGTCACCACCGGCTCGCGGGGTTGTTGCATCGCTTGCTCCATGGTGTCAGCTCTCCCGGGTTCCCATCAGTCCACGCGGGCGGAAGATCAGCATCACCACCAGCAACAGGTACGGCAGCACCGGCGCCACCTGGGCCACCGTGAGCTTCCACAAGGAATAGAACGGCGTGGCCTCGCTGACGGCCAGCCCCAGGCTGGTCATCAGGCCCGCCAGCGAGGCGTCGATGGTGACCGCGAAGGTCTGCAGCACGCCGATCAGGATCGACGCAATGAAGGCGCCCACCAGCGATCCCATGCCGCCCACCACCGCCACCACGAACACGATCGACCCGACTGCCGCGGCCATCGACGGCTCGGTGACAAAGGCATTGCCCCCGATCACCCCCGCCAGCCCGGCCAGCGCGGCGCCGCCGCCAAACACCATCATGAACACGCGCGGCACGTTGTGGCCCAGCGCCTCGACCATCTCCGGGTGCGTCAGCGCGGCCTGGATCACCAGCCCGATGCGGGTACGCGTCAGCACCAGGTAGATCGCCACCAGCATGCCCAGCGACACCAGCATCATGAAGGCGCGGTACTTGGGGAAGGACGAGGTGAACACCGTGAACAGCGGCCCGTCCAGCTCCGCGGGAATCCGGTATGGCACCGCCGCCAGGCCCCACACCAGCTTGACGCCCTCTTCCATCAGGTAGGCCAGGCCGAAGGTGAACAGCAGCTCGGCCACGTGGCCGTACTTGTGCACCGTGCGCAGGCCGAAGCGCTCCACCAGCGCGCCCGCGCCCGCCACCAGCAGCGGCGCGAAGATCAGCGCCGGCCAGAACCCGACCTTGCTGGCGATGGTGTAGGCAAAGTAGGCGCCCAGCATGTAGAAGCTGGCGTGGGCGAAATTAAGCACGCCCATCATGCTGAAGATCAGCGTAAGGCCCGATGACAGCATGAACAGCAGCAGCCCGTAGCTGATGCCATTCAGCAGTGAGATGACGAAGAATTCCACAGCGTGTCCTTCAAGCTGGCGCCGCCATGCGTGGGCATGCCGGCATCCGTCCGGTTGGATTGAGGGTGAGCGTCCCCCTCCGGGGGCGGATGCCCGCCCCGGACGCTCCCCGGTATCGACCGAAAAAGACCGAAAGTATGCAGGATCGGGCGGCCACTTTGTCAGCGTGGCCGGCCCGTCACGAACAGGATCAGCCCGGCCGCTTCATCTGGCAGGAAGTCGGCTGGGCCGACACGTACTGGTCCATCAGCGCGTTGGTCTTCCAGCCGTAGCCGGTGTTTTCCTGGTCGTACTTAATTTCCTTGCCATCCACCTTGGTCCAGGTGGCGACCACCAGCGACTGCTGCGCCTGGTGATCCGAGTTGCGCATCTCGACCGTGCCGTTCATGCTGTCGACCTTGATCCCCTCGAGCGCCTTGGCAACCTTGATCGGATCGGTCGAGCCGGTGTCCTTGAAGGCCTTGGCCAGCATGGCAATGCCGGTGTAGGAGGCCATCACGTAGAAGTCATCGTTGTACTTCTTCTTGAAGCCCTCGATGACATCCGCTCCCTTGAACCCCTTGTTGTTGGGGTTGTAGTAGCCGACATACTTGACGTGCTCGGCGCCGGTGGCGCCCATCGCCGTGGGCACGCCGGTGGTGCCGGCGTAGTAGGTGTAGTAATTGGTGGTCAGGCCGGCATCCTTGCCCGCCTTGATCAGCAGCGCCAGGTCGCTGCCCCAGTTGCCGGTGATCACGGTATCGGCGCCAGAGGCCTTGATCTTGGCCGCGTACGGGGCAAAGTCCTTGACCTGCGCCAGCGGGTGCAGGTCTTCACCGACGATCTGGATGTCCGGGCGCTTGCGCTTCAGGTAGTCCTTGGCCGCGCGCGCCACCTGGTGGCCGAACGAGTAGTTCTGGTTGATCAGGTAGACCTTCTTGACGTTCGGGTCCTTGGCCAGGAAGGTGGTCAGCGCCTCCATCTTCATGTCCGAGTTGGCGTCGAGCCGGAAATGCCAGTAGTTGCATTTGGCATTGGTCATGTCCGGGTCCACCGCGGCGTAGTTCAGGTAGACGATCTCCTTGCCGGGGTTGCGCTCGTTGTGCTTGGCCACCGCGTCCTGCAGCGCCAGCCCGACCGACGAGCCGTTGCCCTGCACGATATAGCGGATGTTCTGGTCGACCGCCTGCTTGAGGATGGTCAGGCTTTCCTGCGGCGACAGCTTGTTGTCGAAACCCACCACCTCAAACTTGTGCGCGCCGGCCCAGTTCTTCTGGTTGGCGATGTCGGCGACATACTGCCAGCTCTTGAGCTGGTTCTGCCCAACGGGAGCCATCAGCCCCGATAGCGGGTCAATGAAGGCGATCTTCACCGTATCCGCGAGTGCGGTACCTGAAACCAGCGCAGAACCCAGTGCGGCAAACACGGCCACACCGGCCACCAGCGGACGCATTTTGGTCATACCTGTCTCCTTCACTCTTGTCGTTGGCTTGTCGTCGTATTTGGCTGGCTGCGCGGCGTCCTCCATGCCACGCCCTGCAGCCGGCCCCGGACACGCCATGCCGCAAGCAGGCATGGCGCACCGGAAAGCGCGTGCCGGCGTCAGGCGGTCGGCAGCTTGTAGTCCTTGAACTGCTCGCGCAGCTTGAGCTTCTGCATCTTGCCGGTGGCGGTCAGCGGGATCTCGGTGACAAAGGCCACGTCGTCCGGGATCCACCACTTGGCGACCTTGCCCTCGAAGAACTGCAGCAATTCTTCGCGGGTGACTTCGGCGCCGGGCTTCTTCACCACAACCAGCAGCGGGCGTTCATCCCACTTGGGGTGGTAGGCTGAGATGCAGGCCGCCATATGCACCGCGGGGTGCGCAGCGGCGACGTTCTCGATATCAATCGACGAGATCCATTCGCCGCCGGACTTGATCACGTCCTTGCTGCGGTCGGTGATCTGCATGAAGCCATCGGCGTCGATGGTGGCGACGTCGCCAGTCGGGAACCAGCCGTCGGCCAGCGGATTGGCATCGTTGCGGAAGTAGCGGTCGATGATCCACGGCCCGCGCACCATCAGGTCGCCGAAGGCCTTGCCGTCCCACGGCAGCTCGTTGCCGTCGCCATCGACAATCTTCATGTCGACGCCGAAGATCACGCGGCCCTGCTTTTCCTGGATCTTGTGGCGGTCGGCGTCGGACAGGTCCTGGTGCTTGGCCAGCAGCTTGCACGACGTGCCCAGCGGCGACATCTCGGTCATGCCCCAAGCGTGGATCACTTCCACATCCAGCGCCTCGAGCGCGCGGATCATCGCCGGCGGCGCGGCCGAGCCGCCGATCACGGTGCGGCGGAAGGTGGAGAACTTGAGCTTGTTCGACTGCACGTGCTGGAGCAGGCCGAGCCACACCGTCGGCACGCCGGCGGAGAAGGTCACCTTCTCCTGCTCGAACAGTTCATAGATCGAGGCCCCGTCCAGCTTGGCACCCGGCAGCACCAGCTTGGCGCCGACCAGCGGCACCGAGTACGGCAGGCCCCAGGCATTGACGTGGAACATCGGCACCACGGGCAGGATCACGTCGCTGGCGGAGCAGCCCAGCGCGTCGGGCAGTGCCGACGCATACGAGTGCAGCACCGTCGAGCGGTGCGAATACAGCGCGCCCTTGGGATTGCCGGTGGTGCCCGACGTATAGCACAGGCTCGACGCCTGGTTCTCGTCGAACTGCGGCCATTCGTAGTTGCCGTCCTGCGCGTCGATCAGCTCCTCGTAGCACAGCAGCGGCACCTTGGATTCGGCCGGCATATGCGCGCGGTCGGTCATCGCCACCCACCCCTTGACGTTGGGGCAATGCGGCGCAACGCCTTCCACCAGTGGCAGGAAGGTCAGGTCGAAGAAGACATAGCCGTCTTCCGCGTGGTTGACGATATAGGCAATCTGCTCGGGGAACAGGCGCGGGTTGATGGTATGGCAGACGGCGCCCATGCCGGACACGCCGTAGTAGATCTCCAGGTGGCGGTAGCCGTTCCAGGCCAGCGTGCCGACGCGCTCGCCCTGCTTCACGCCCAGTGCGCCCAGCGCCTGCGCCAGCTTGCGGGCGCGCAGTTCGCAATCGCGGTACGTATAGCGATGCAGGTCGCCCTCCGTGCGCCGCGAGACGATCTCGGTGCTGCCGTAGTAACGCGCGGCGTGTTTGATGATGGAGGAAATGAGCAGCGGCGCGCTCATCATTTGACCCATCAATGCCATGAACCTGCCTCCTGAATGTCTTGTGTAATTCGCCTGAAAACGAACAACCGTACTATTTTTTGGCGGTCGTTTCCATGCACCAAATCGGCATCCGGCCGATCTCGTTGTGCACTGCCGTACTGTCGTTGCGTATTGCCGTCGGGGTTGCCGTCGGTATTGCCATCGAATTCGGGGCCGCAATTCTGCGAAAAGCCCATGCACCGGATTCATGTGCGCACTGAAGGAGGAAAATAACCGTGCGGTGCATGGCGGCATTCACTCGGTCGAGCGGTCGAGTGCCGTTGAGGACGTACAATACTGCGTGGCATGTTGCACCTCAACATGTCGTTTTCCCTAGCCACCATCGCATTTTCGTGCGCCCGGCATGCCGCGCTGCACCGCCTTTTACGCGGTTCGCCGCACATCGACGAACGCACGGAATTCGCACCGCCCCTTGCGCCCCGAGGCGCCCCTACGCGATGCCAGACACGCCCCAGTCACAAGCTCCGCAGCCCTCCGACACAGCCACGCCGGCCACGCTGTCCGTGCCCTTTCGCACCGCGCCCGGCTTCGCCGAACTCGGCATGCAGTTCTTTACGCGCCTGCGTCCCACGCCGCTGCCGTCACCCTACCTGGTGGGGGTGGCGCCGGCCGCGGCGGCGCTGCTCGGCTGGGACGCCAACATCGGCAGCCGCGAGGACTTTATCGAGACCTTTGTCGGCAACCAGGTGCCGGACTGGGCCGACCCGCTCGCCAGCGTATATTCCGGGCACCAGTTCGGGGTGTGGGCCGGCCAGCTCGGCGATGGCCGTGCCATCCGCCTGGCGCAGGCCGAGACCGCCACCGGCCCGTGGGAAATCCAGCTCAAGGGCGCGGGCCTGACGCCCTACTCGCGCATGGCCGATGGCCGCGCGGTGCTGCGCTCGTCGATCCGTGAGTACCTCTGCTCCGAAGCCATGGCCGCACTGGGCGTGCCGACCACTCGCGCACTGTCGATCATGGGCTCGGACGCGCCGGTGCGCCGCGAGACCATCGAGACCGCCGCGGTGGTGACCAGGCTGTCGCCGACCTTTATCCGCTTCGGGCACTTCGAACATTTCGCCGCGCACGACGACGTGGCCGCGCTGCGCAAGCTGGCGGATTTCGTCATCGACAACTTCATGCCCGCGTGCCGCGACGACACCCAGCCCTACCAGGCGCTGCTGCGGGAGGTCTCGCTGCGCACCGCCGACCTGATCGCGCACTGGCAGGCGGTGGGCTTCTGCCATGGCGTGATGAATACCGACAATATGTCGATCCTGGGCCTGACCATCGACTACGGCCCGTTCGGCTTCCTCGATGCATTCGACGCCAACCATATCTGCAACCACTCCGACACGCAGGGCCGCTACGCCTACAGCCAGCAGCCGCAGGTGGCGTTCTGGAACCTGCACTGCCTGGCCCAGGCGCTGCTGCCGCTGTGGCTGGCACCGGAGGATGCCGACAAGGAAGGCGCGCGCGACGCCGCCGTGGAAGCCGCGCGCGCGGCGCTGGACCCGTTCCGCGAGCGCTATGCCGCGGCGTTCTTCCGCCACTACCGCGCCAAGCTGGGCCTGCGCCCGCCTGCCGGCGGCGACGACAAGAGCGATGAGCCACTGCTGACCAGCCTGTTCCAGCTGTTGCATGGCCAGCGCGTGGACTACACGCTGTTCTGGCGCAAGCTGTGCGGCATTTCATCCACCGATGCCGCGCGCGACGCGCCGGTGCGCGACCTGTTCCTGGATCGTGCCGCCTTTGACACGTGGGTGGCCGACTATCGCGTGCGCCTGCGCGCCGAGCAGTCGCACGATGCCGCGCGCGAACTGGAAATGCTGGCGGTCAACCCCAAATACGTGCTGCGCAACCACCTGGCCGAAACCGCGATCCGGCACGCCGGCGAGAAGGACTTCACCGAAGTGGACCGGCTGCTGGCAGTGCTGTCGCGCCCCTTCGACGAACAGCCGGAGGCAGAACACTACGCGGCGCTGCCGCCGGACTGGGCGTCCGGCCTGGAGGTCAGTTGCTCGTCGTGACGCCATGTGATCCGCGCCCTGCACGCCGGCGCCAGCCGGTGTAAGGTTCGCGCAGTTCGCACGACCAATGCCTTAACTGAGGAACCCATCCGAGGAAGCCCTGCGAGGACAAACCATGACCACCACCAAGACCGACGCCGAGTGGCGTGAACAACTCTCCGACATCGAATACCGCGTGACCCGCGAGGCCGCCACCGAGCGCCCGTTCACCGGCCGCTACTGGGACCACTGGGACAACGGCATCTACCACTGCGTGGGCTGCGGCGCGCCGCTGTTCGAATCCGCCACCAAGTTCGATGCCGGCTGCGGCTGGCCCAGCTATTTCCGCGCCATCAACGGCGAGGTGATTGCCGAGCACGTCGACCACAGCCACGGCATGACGCGGGTAGAGGTACGCTGCAAGGAATGCGGCAGCCATCTGGGCCATGTCTTCGAAGATGGCCCCGCCCCGACCGGTCTGCGCTATTGCATCAACTCGGCTGCGCTAAAATTCGATGATCGCGACCCGGCACAGCGTGCGGCGGATGATGCCCACGCCGCCGGCAGCGGCGACAAACCCCGGCGCGACCCGCAGCGCTGAACGCTCCGGCAAGCACGCCGGACACAACCTGGTACCGCATGAAATTCCTGTTCGACCTGTTCCCGGTCATCCTGTTTTTTGCCGCCTTCAAGCTGGCTGACATCTACACCGCCACCGCCGTGGCCATTGGCGCCACGGTGCTGCAGATCGGCTGGGTCTGGTTCCGCCACCGCAAGGTCGAGCCGATGCAGTGGGTCAGCCTGCTGATCATCGCGGTGTTCGGCGGCGCCACGCTGGTGCTGCACAACGAGACCTTCATCAAGTGGAAGCCGACCGTGCTCTACTGGATGTTCGCGGTGGCGCTGCTGGGCTCGGTGATCGGCTGGCGCAAGAACCTGATCCGCGCCATGATGGAAAAACAGGTGACCCTGCCCGACCCGGTGTGGGCGCGGCTGAACGCCGCCTGGGCCGGCTTCTTTGCCGCCATGGGCGTGCTGAACCTGTACGTGGCCTACCAGTTCTCGACCGAGACCTGGGTCAACTTCAAGCTGTTCGGCAGCATGGGGATGATGCTGGTGTTCATCGTCGCCCAGAGTGTCTGGCTGTCGCGCCACATGCCCGAGAACAGCCAGGACTGACGGCCCCGCCCCCGCACCCCCAAACCGAAGGAAACCATTGATGGCAGCCGATCCCGCCACTATCGAGGCGATGCTGCGCGAAGCGCTCGCCCCCAGCCACCTGGCCGTGCGCGACGACAGCGCGCTGCACGCCGGACATGCCGGCGCCGCATCCGGCGGCGGACATTACCACGTGACAATCGTCAGCGAGCGCTTTACGGGTCACAGCCGGGTTGCACGACACCGCATGGTGTATGATGCGCTGCGCGGTCTGTTCCCCGCGCAGATCCACGCACTTGCCGTGACTGCGTTCACCGACCAAGAGTACCAATCCCGCGCATCATCACACTATTCTTCCAGCAACTCTCAGACCTGATTCCATGAAGACCACCGTCCTCTCGTTCAGCCTGGCGGCTGTGCTTGCTGCCGGCAGCCTGCCGGCCATCGCCCAGAATGCCGCCGTCGTGAATGGCAAGGCCATTTCATCGGCAAAGCTGGACAAGTTGATCGCCGGCACCGGCCAGCCCGACAACCCGGAGCTGCGCTCGCGCGCACGCAACATGCTGATCGACCGCGAACTGCTCTCGCAGGAAGCCAACAAGCGCGGCCTGACCCAGCGCGACGACGTGCAGGAACAACTGGAACAGGCCCGCCTGAACGTGCTGGCCGGCGCAGTGTTCGAAGACTACGTGAAGACCCACGGCGCCAGCGACGCCGAGTTGCGCAAGCAGTATGACAAGATCAAGTCGCAGTTTGGCAACGGCAAGGAATACCACGCCCGCCATATCCTGGTGGAAAAGGAAGCCGACGCCAAGGCGATCATCACCAAGATCAAGGGCGGCGCCAAGTTTGAGGACATGGCCAAGGCCTCGTCCAAGGACCCGGGCTCCGCGGCCAACGGCGGCGACCTGGACTGGGCCAACAGCAGCAGCTACGTGCCTGAGTTCTCGGCAGCCATGACCGGCCTGAAGAAGGGCCAGCTGACCGATACGCCGGTCAAGACCCAGTTCGGCTGGCATATCATCGAACTGGTCGACGTGCGCGACGCCAAGATCCCGTCGTTCGAAGAGGTCAAGCCGCAGTTGACGCAGATGCTGATGGGGGACCAGAACTGGCAGCGCGAGCAGTTCCAGGCCATGATGAAGTCACTCAAGGACAAGGCCAAGATCCAGTAAGGCACGGTCCGGTCGCCCCCCGCCGGTCCTGCAAGATTCAAGGATGCAGCGCGTGGAGTCGACTGGCCGTTACTGGCAACTCTGGCATCTCTCGTCCCGGGGCATGTGCTATTGCGCACTTGCCTGGGCGACCCTGGACGGCGCCGCCCCCGGCTGGCGCCAGCTCCACCCCTACCTGCCCCTGCGTGACCGTTACGCGCCCGAGAAGATCCTGCACGCCGTGGTGGCGTACAGGGAGGCTCGCGGCGAGATCAGGCCGCCTCCGGGTTTTGAATCGGGGCGCATGCTGACCTACGCCTATGCGTCATGGAGTTCACGCCTGCTCCCTCCGCTTGCCGGCTGAACCTTGCCTTCACTGGCGCAGGTCGTAGCGCCACCCCGTTTCATCGAGCTGCCTGATACTGTCGGTAACCAGTCCGACCAGCGCGTCCAGCATCTTGCTGCCCTTTTCCGCGCTGGCCCAGGTCGGGTCACCGGTGGCGCCGGTCGCCGAAACCTTGGCGATATCCCACATGATCTGTACGCGCTCGCCGATGCGGATGCTGTCTACCGGCATCTGCCGCATGGCCTTGCCCAGGTCGCACAGGTCCGGAAACACCGCCATGGTGATCGAGGTTTCACCTTCGCCGCCGTGGCCCAATCCATTCCACTCGGCGAAGAAGCCGTCGCCAAGCCGGCTGCCGATCACCGACCACCAGGCAGGCAGGAAGGCGAACACCACCTTCGGGTAGCGCTGCTTGACCTTGCGCTGGGCGATCTCGAGCGGCGCAATATTGCCGTCGTGCCCGTTCAGCACAAAGATGTACCGGATATCGTAGGCAATCAGGCTCTCGAAGATATCCTCGGCAAGCGCCGTCACCGTCTTGAAGCGCAGCGAGACCGCCATCGGGTGGCGTTGTAGCGCATCGAGGTGCCGAACGGCACGCCGGGGACCACAATGGTCCGTTCAAGCCGTTGCGCCGCCAGCCGTGCCACTTCGGCGGGAACGAACAGGTTCGGCCCGAGCGGCAGGTGCCCGCCGTGACTTTCGCAACTGCCAAAAACGGTGATGTCGCTGTCTATACCGCCAGCGGCAAACATGGCCTCCAGTTCGGCCGTGGAGAACTCATTCAGCAAGACCTTCTTCATGATGCGTTCTCCGCCAGCGGCTGCGCTTTCGCGTTTAGGACCGGATGCAACAACAGGTACACCAGTACCAGCACCGCGATCAGCATGATGACGGGCGCCACCGGCACCGCCAGCCGCTCCAGCCCTTTCATGCCGGACATCGAGGTCGCGGTGAACAGCAGGCCGCAGGTCACGCATGCCAGGAACACTTCCAGCGTGATCGGCGCGATGTCGAATCCCAGGCGGGCCGGTTGACATCCTCCCCGTCCTCAGCCTTCGGCTGCCGCCTTACGGCGGAAAGGACGAGGATTCCTACGGCGCTACGTGA
>NZ_JBYSYC010000138.1:0-663 GCF_058782875.1 Cupriavidus sp. FW305-F7
AGCGACTTTGATGCGCACCGGCCGCTGCGCGGCGATGAGGATCTGGAGCGGATCTTCAGCTGGCGCGAGTGGCGCAAGGTGTCGCAGAGCCTGACCTTGCAGTACAAGAAGGTGATGTACCTACTCGAGGACCGGCCCGAGCACCGGCGCCTGGTCCACCGCTACCTCGAGGTCGCCGAGTATCCGGACGGGCGGATCGAGCTGTGGGCCGACGGCGCGTCCCTGCCCTACACCACCTTTGACAAGCTCGCCGAGGTCGACCAGGGCGCGATCGTCGACAACAAGCGGCTCGGGCACGTGCTGGCCATCACGGCGCAGGTGCAGGCGCGGCGCGACAGCCGGCAAACCATCGGGCCGTCGCGCACGCTGGCCGGCGAGCCGCCGCGCCCACACCGGCCGGCGCCCAACACCAAGCGGCAGCGGCTGATCAACCGGCTCGATCTCGAGCGCGCGATGGCGGCGCCGCCGCGCAATGAGAAGGCGGACATTTTAACTTTGCCCACCGTGCATCCACCGCCCCACCCTGGGCCAGACTCGGTCGCGTCAGGCCAGCACCACCGCCCCACCGCCACCCCACAAAAGTATCCAACTCCGCACAAAAAGCACGCCCGCACCGACATTTGAATTCAGCGGGCGCTCCGACCTTTCAAAACCCGCTGGACA
>NZ_JBYSYC010000139.1:0-659 GCF_058782875.1 Cupriavidus sp. FW305-F7
AAAGGCTTTCTGGCCGCAGAGATCCTGTGGGGATTGCGCATGGGCGGCAGCGAGCGCCACTTCCTGATCCCAGCGAAAAAGAATCTGCAGTGGGTGCTGCTCTCAGGCAGTGCGGATGATGGCATCGTTCAGATGAAGGTCTCCCCTCAGGCTCGCCGCAAGAATCCAGCCTTGCCAGAGACCTGGACAGCTCGCGCGATCCGGGACGAGGAGTCAGAGCGCGTCCTGTTGACCTCGTTGACGGACCGTCGGCGCTTCAAGGCCGCCGATATCCTTGCGTGCTACCGGCGCCGTTGGGAAATCGAAACCAGCTATCGGGAACTGAAGCAGACGATGCTCGGGGCCGAACTGACCTTGCGCAGCCGCCAGCCTGAGGGCGTGCATCAGGAAATCTGGGGGGCACTGATTGCGTACAACCTGGTGCGTCTGGAGATGGCCAAGGCTGCGCTCGAGGCCCGCGTCGAGCCTACCGACCTGAGCTTTGTGCTGGCCTTGCGCCTGATACAGGGCGAACTGACCTGGGCAGCCGGCATGGCCCCAGGCAAGCTGCCGGCCCATCTGCAGCGCATGCGGGCCAAACTTCAGTTGGCGATCGTCCAAAAACGACGGGGGCGTAAGTGCCCCCGCGTGGTCAAAGCCCTGCCTAAGCGCTACACCGT
>NZ_JBYSYC010000140.1:0-650 GCF_058782875.1 Cupriavidus sp. FW305-F7
TAGTCCAGCCCGCTCATCAGCACCTTGGCGCCGCCGTTCTCGGCGCCGAGGATGTTCTCGACCGGCACTTCCACGTCCTGGAACACCAGTTCGCCGGTGTGCGAGCCGCGCATGCCCAGCTTGTCCAGCTTTTGCGCCACCGAGAAGCCCTTCATGCCCTTCTCGACGATAAAAGCGGTCATGCCGCGCGCGCCCAGCTCGGGCTCGGTCTTGGCGTAGACCACCAGCACGTCGCAGTCCGGGCCGTTGGTGATCCACATCTTGGTGCCGTTGAGCACGTAGCGGTCGCCCTTCAGTTCGGCGCGCAGCTTCATGCTGACCACGTCGGAGCCGGCATTGGGCTCGCTCATCGCCAGCGCGCCGATCCACTCGCCCGAGACCAGCTTGGGCAGGTACTTCGCCTTCTGCGCGGCGGTGCCGTTGCGGTGGATCTGGTTCACGCACAGGTTGGAGTGCGCGCCGTAGGACAGGCCGACCGACGCCGAGGCGCGGCTGATTTCTTCCATCGCGATCATGTGCGCCAGGTAGCCCATGTTGGCGCCGCCGTATTCCTCGGCCACGGTGATGCCCAGCACGCCCAGGTCGCCCATCTTCTTCCAGGCGTCCATCGGGAACTGGTCGGTGCGGTCGATCTCGGCGGCGCGCGGGGC
>NZ_JBYSYC010000141.1:0-633 GCF_058782875.1 Cupriavidus sp. FW305-F7
CGGACCCCGTCACCTTGTACACCGAGATGTCCAGCGTGCCCTGCACCTTGCCGAGTGTGCTGGCAGTGAGCGTGACCTTGGTGCAATCGTAGGGGATCACGACGCCGAAGTCCGTCGGCAACGGCACCGCCCCGCCGGCGCCGGTCATGGCATAGCGGCCGCGGCTGAGCGTGTCTGGCACGTTGAAGTTGCCGTTGTAGACGGTGCCTGTCCCTGCGGTCGCGCCCGAGGTCGGCCACTTTCCGCCCGCCTTGGGACCGTACAGCGTCGAGGTCGTGGTGTCGAAATAGAAGTCGCCGTCGACGCCGATGTCGTCGGTCGGCGCACCGCTGCCGTACAGGATGTGACCGCCATTGCCTGCAGTGCCGCCACCGGTGCCGCCGGTGCCGCCGCTGCCGCCCGGCTGGGTGACCAGCGTGACCCCTGCCGGCCACACGTCATTGGCCTTGGGCCCGTACAGCGTCCAGGTGTTGGTGTCGAGGTAGTAGTCGCCATTGTTGCCGACACTGTTGGCTGGCGCCCCCGCGCCCGTCAGGACGACGCCGCCGCCGGTGCCCGACCCGGTGCCGCCACCCATCGGGACGCCCGGTGGCCACGTGCCGTTTGCCTTGGGCCCGAACAGGGTCGAGGTGG
>NZ_JBYSYC010000142.1:0-632 GCF_058782875.1 Cupriavidus sp. FW305-F7
GCCGAAGACGACCAACAGATGGCGGAAATCCGTGCCCTGCTCCTGAAGCATCGCGTGCTGTTCTTCCGCGACCAGGACATCACGCGCGCGCAGCACGTGGCCTTTGCACGCCGCTTTGGCGAGCTGGAGGACCATCCGGTGGTGGGCAGCCATCCCGATTACCCGGGACTGGTTCAGATCTACAAAACCCCGGACAGTCCTCCCGATCGTAACGAGAATTCCTGGCATACCGATGCCACCTGGCGCGAAAAGCCACCGCTAGGCTGCGTGCTGCGCTGTATCGAGTGCCCGCCCGTGGGCGGCGACACGATGTGGGTCAACATGGTCGAGGCCTATAACCAGTTGCCCGAGGAGATCAAGACGAAGATCGCCGCATTACGCGCGCGCCACGGCATCGAGGCCAGCTTCGGTGCCGCCATGCCGATCGAAAAGCGTCTTGCACTGAAGGCTCAGTTCCCGGATGCCGAGCACCCGGTTGTGCGCACCCATCCTGAAACCGGAGAGAAGATCCTGTTCGTCAACGGAAGCTTTACGACGCACTTCACCAATTACAACGTGCCCGACAACGTGCGCTTCGGCATCGACAAGGCGCCGGGTGCCGCCAATTTGCTGAACTACCTGGTCAGCCAGGC
>NZ_JBYSYC010000143.1:0-620 GCF_058782875.1 Cupriavidus sp. FW305-F7
GCGCCGATTTGCACCTTTGCGATGGAAAGCCTGCTGACCAGGGCGGCAGAGCAGCTCAAGATCGACCCGGTCGAAATCAGGAAGCGCAACCTCATTACCAGGGAAGACCTTCCATACACCAATGCCGTCGGCGTGACCCACGATACGGCAAGCAACGTGGAGTGCCTGGAACAGGCGCTCGAACGCTCAGGGTTCATTGCCTTCCGCCAGGAAAAATCCGGGAAGCTGGGCCCCGACGGAAAATTGCGCGGCATGGGCCTGGCGTGCATGGCCGACCATACCGGACAGGGTACCTCCATCACTCGCATGCGCGGGCAGGCATCGCGATGGCCGGGTTACGACGGCGCGCTCGTGAAAATCGAACCGGATGGCAACGCAAGCGTCCACCTGAGTGTCGCGTCGCAGGGACAAGGGCATGCGACGGTATTCGCCCAGCTGGCTGCGGATACGCTAGGCCTCAACATCGAGGATGTCACGGTGGAATCCTCCGATACCGCAAACGTTCCATTCGGAACAGGCGCCGGCGCCAGCCGCGGTGCCGTGGTGGCCGGCGGAGCTGTCATCAAGGCATGCACGCGCCTTGCGGAGAAGATGAAGCGAATCGCAGGATACCAACTGGA
>NZ_JBYSYC010000144.1:0-596 GCF_058782875.1 Cupriavidus sp. FW305-F7
CGTGAGCGAGACACCGCGGACTTGTGGATAGCTGGCGACCTTGCCACTGGCATAGCTCTGGGCGCCAAAGTACAGGCGATTCTCAGGGCTATCGGCAGTGCGGAAGGTGGTGCCATCCATGGCGTAAAGCGCCAAGCCCTTCCATTTGTAGTGCGCAGCATCCTGAGCCACCCACGCCCGTGCGGTCTGCTCGAACAGCCACAACAAAGGCTTGTCTCCAAGCCGCTCGCGGGCTTGGGCGATGCCGCTCTTGCTGACACAGGCGCTGGCATCGTTGGGCAGTGCCAGGTCCAGCGTCTCCAGCACATCGGGAATCGATTGGTGCCGATAGAGCGCCAGCGCGATGACCAGCCAGACCACCTGCTCTGCTGGCAGTCGGCGCCGGCGAACGGACGCTGTTCCCGTGGCGGCCAGCGCCTGCTCGATCCATGCCATCGGCAGATGCTCGCTGAGCCGGGCAAAACTGGCCGGCTCACTAAGCTCAAGGGCGGTGTGGACTTGTTCCGATAGCATCGGAACGGCAAGTTAACAGCTCGACACCTTGTTTACAACCCCTGCAAAGAAAAATGCCGTTCAGACTTAACTGAACGGCATTA